>VGJH01000211.1 GCA_016867505.1 Candidatus Bathyarchaeota archaeon | reverse complement strand
GGTTGGTATGCTGGTCGTAACCCATCTTCTGTTTTAAGCAGCATTCAGCTATGCGGGCTACCCGCGCACCCAGTAGGCAGATTTTGCGCTTGTTTGCCCTTTCACCCTGCAGGGCGGTCGTCTCATCCCTTCCTACCGAGTCCTCGTCCCTGACCAGGAGTCATTGCATTCTGTAGGGGGTATCGTTTCTGTCCGGAGCCAGCGTTCTCACGCTACACTTCACAGTGTTGCAGCCCTACTTGGTGGATGGAGTTTCCTCAGACTTACAGTCCGGCAGCTGCTCACCAGCTTACCAACCATCTGGAGAATGTTATAGGGGAGTGTAAAAAGGTACTGTTAAAGAAGGTTTTTTACGATTTTTCCTTCCTTGATTACTAGTTGAATTCTATTGTGATCTTGAAGTAATTTTATGTCATGCAACGGATCTCCTTTAACTGCTATAACATCTGCTAACTTGTTTGGTTCAAGAGTGCCCAGCTTATCCTCCATACCCATGATCTTGGCTCCGTTGAGTGTACCAATCTTCAAGGCTTCCAGAGGTGATAATCCCACTTTATCAGCATAAAGCTCCAACTCAAGCGCTGATCCGCCCATTGGTAAGCTGCCTCCCATGCTATCAGTTCCTATTGCCAGCGTTAACCCTGCATCATACAGCTTTCTGATGTTGCTGAAGAGCGTCTGGTACAGGTAACTTGTTGGTCCTCCAGGTCTGTTTCGTGCCATTCTTTCGTAGACGGTCATTGTTGGAACAACCAGTGTGGCTGCTTTCTTCATTAATTCAACTGCTTCATCGTTGGCTTGGTTTCCATGAGTAACTATATCCACTCCCCCAGCTACGCTTCTTTTTATGCTTTCAGGACTGTAGCAGTGTGCCATTACCTTTTTACCATAGCTGTGAGCAGCATCACACATTGCCTTAATCTCTTCAACACTGTATTCAGCAACCCACCAAGGATCAACAACACCTCCACCCCCACCGCCAGTGCATAATTTGACGAAATCCACGTTTAATCGTAGGTTTTCTCTTACTCCCCTAAGGCACTCATCGACACCATCAGCAATTCTCCCATCCATACCCCAACCATATGGAAGACCCGCTTTCACCCAATCAATTGGCATATTGGGTGAGTCGCCATGACCTGCAGTTTGACTTAGATAACGACCAGCAGATTTGACTCGTGGTCCATCAACAATGCCAGCATTAACAATGTTTCTAACATAAAGACCTACTAACCCACCCGCATCCATGACTGATGTGAATCCGGAGTCAAGTAGCTGTCTTGTTTGAACCACCGCAGCTCGAGTTATTCTAACTTCAGCTGGTTCACTGAAATTTCCACCAACACCAGCCCTATCAGAACCAGTAAAATGTATATGACAATCAATTAACCCAGGTAATAACGTCATATCTCCTAAATCATAAACTTCTGAACTTGAGGGGATTGATGTTGTTGCTATATCACCAACACCAACAATTTTATCTCCATCAATTAACACAACAGCATTTTCACGAATCCCATTCGCATCAGCTAATTTTTCTGCAACTAGAGCCTTCATGTAAAGAAAAATAGTGGAACTTGTATTTTATTCCTAGGCTTGATATTAAAAAATATGAAAAAAGTTAGTCTCTTCGAATAACCTTGCCAGATAAGGCTCCAGTGTGTTGCTCATCCTGAACCACTAGCTGTCCATTGATAACAACATTTTCGATACCTTCAGGATAAACCGCTGGATTTAGAGGAGTTGCTTTATTTTTAATCGTGTCAAGGTTGAATGCTACCACATCAGCGTAGTATCCTTTCTTCAATAAGCCACGGTCTCTAAGCTTGAATTTTGTCGCAGGCAAACTTGTTGCTTTATAAACTGCCTCTTCGAGGGTTAGTATTTTCTGTTCTCTTACAGCTGATTGCCAGTATTGAGCCCAACCATTAAAGCTATTTTCACTTGGCAGAGCCCATGGGGGACCTTTACCCATCCAGCTAGTGTCTAACGCTAAAGTATCTATACCAATCATGCTTTTAGGATGTTTGTAGAACATTGATTTTGTGGGACTTTCCCTGACACCAGCTCCACCAATTTTAGCCTCAGGATCAGCCACTATTGCGTCGAAGAGGGCATCAAAAGGATCAATTTTTTTCTCTTGAGCAATCACTGCTATCGTTTTTCCTTTATATGCAGAGTCTTGATGCTCTAGAAGGTTGATTCCACCACTCCAGTTTGGATTGATGTTTGGATTTATTCCATAATATTTTCCGCTCCAACATGTTGCCTTAATCTCTTCTCTATATTCCTTCATCTTCAATGATTGGCCTAATTGTGTTTTGCTTCCACATACTTTCAACCAAGGTGTTAAAGTGCTTACAAGCCAAATGTTCTGACTTGTGCCATATCCTCTGATGCCTGGGATTAAGTCATAGCCTACATCTATCCCTTCCATAATGGCATCATCAACGATCTTCAATGTTGCTTTTCCAGCTGCTTCCATTAACTCTCGGTCATTCATCGGGCTGATATCATGAAGAGCACCTAAGTGACTAATCTGAAGACTAACTTTTGCTTTTCTAGCAACATCAATAGATTCTAATAGTCCCCCAACCTTATTCGGAGGAAATTCTCCTGGACGCCTTGCTTTCCTTAACCCAGTTCTTAAGCAGTGGACTGTGTAGATTCCACCATACTTTGCAACCACTTTGTTTAATTCAACAAGTTCATCCAAGTCAGCATAATAACTTGGTTCATAATCTCTCCCAGCGCTCATCCCTTTACATCCATCAATCATAGCTTGCTCAACATGCTGCTTCATTACTTGGACTTCTTGGGGAGTGGCTTTTCTCTTATTATTAGTACCCATTGCCATTATTCTAATTGCATGATGCCCCAGTAGAGG
>VGJH01000210.1 GCA_016867505.1 Candidatus Bathyarchaeota archaeon | reverse complement strand
TGGAAGATATGAGCATTCATGAAGTGCTTAGTGCTTATGGCATCTGCGAAGAATTATCTTCCTCTGAGGAAAAGGTTATCCGTCAGGAACTATACAGCCTCATAGAGCAGAAGGAGTTTGCAGAAGTGGCTCACTGTGCAGGAAGAGAGTCTTTCCTGGCTTGATGGATTATTTCTCTTAGTTAAATATTGATGCCATATTCTCTTGATACTTGAACATGAGAAAAAATATAATTTGACATTTTTTACTGCTTTTGTTAAAATGGTAAAAATAATTCTAAGATAATTTCCATCTTTCAATGATGATTGCTATTTTACTTTAATAATCAGTTAAATCTAAGATTTCAGAAGGAATGAAATGACACAATATGAAAATTCCTAGATTACCTCCATTATTTTTGTTTTCCTGTATAAGTTTATATCTTCAAAATGATTTTTTCTCTTAAGATTCCAAATTCTATGTTTTAGATTTGTTCAGGAGGGAAGGGATTATAATCCATGCAACCTTCAAAATTGGCAATTTTTTTATCAATTTTCTGTTTATATCTTTATTTTCAGAATGACATTTTAGCCCTGGAATCATCAAAGCCTATCGTAAAAGAAGCCAAAGTATGTTCGGATGTTGTCAAGCAAGGTACCAATAATATTCCGTTGGAAGCATCTAGGTTTACACAAAATTCCAAATGGGTAGTAATGTTTGTATCATTTGAAAACGTCCAAAAACAGCATATTGTTTTATGGAAATGGTATTCCCCAGATGGTGTATTATACTATCAGAATGCTCCCTTTATATTGAATCCCCAAAATGCAGATAATGGCCAGATATCGACATGGGCTAAGATAGGTATATTAAATGAATCTGCCTCATCACTATTAGGGAACTGGAAAGTAATTCTCTCGCTTGATAATATGGATATAATAGAAAGGAATTTTGTTATTGAAAAATACAATTTAAGTATATCTGAGGACAGCAAAAAGATACAACAATTTTCTGAACAGCAGTCAGTTCAAAAAAATGCTTCTGAATCCAAAAAAGAGAAATCCGAAAAATACAGAGATACATTAGACTGGGATCGAGATCCCAATGGTTTTTTGGGGTTCTCGAAAGCATATTGGATATATCTTGTCATAGCATTTTCGGTAGTTGGAGTATTGTTAATTGCTAATCCCTGATAGTTAATGAATAGAGCAAAAATGTTTAACTCCCCATATAAGATCAAGTTGCAAATGAAGACACACACATTATACACAAATAGAATGTGATAAATTTCTAACGCTATAGTCTATTTAAAGTGATTATACAAGATGCTGGAAATATAAATGCTAGATTGCAGGATCTTAGTAATATCATTTTTCAAATATTTATCCTAAATTCCGCACCTCTTTTTCGGCTTTTTGGGAATTAATGAAATCTTATGAAAGCGTATAAAATCTCATGAATACTATATTCCTTATTTTGGAGTTGTCTGGTAAAGCCACAGATTTTATCCCATTTTGACCCTAAAATCCTGTTTTTGGACACCCAAAATTGCCATAAACTTAGTATTTGCGGAATTTAGGATTTATTTGCAGACAAAATTAGTTTAGATGCTAAAGGAGACTTATATTGAAATATATTAAGTATGTTATGCTATCTCTGATTTTTTTATTTTGTATTAATATTCACTTATTAGCAGCAATTAATAACGATTCTATATTCGTCAAACAGATTGGCAATCCAGAAAGAGATATTATATTAATGCCATATAGCAGAATAGTTAAGAATTATCCAGTTGAATCTAATATTGCTCTAGAGCTAAAAGAAAAGAAATTTAATTACAATAAAATAACTGATTATGAAGTAGAATCTTCAAGTCCCAATGCAATCCCAGATAGGTTTATAACTTTAGAGGAATTCTCCAGTAGGGGCGAAACTGAATATTGGTTTACAATTCTCGGATTATCAGAACTAAATAAAGAGACGATAGACTCAAGAGAAATTCATTACAGCATGAAGCCTTTGGGATTCTCGATGTCTAATTCTAATATGGAATCAATTGCTACTGTTTATGAAAATGGTGTTAACCCAATAGTAGTTTCCAGAGATCCTAAAACAGAATTTCTCTCTATACCTAACTACAAATCAATTTTTATTGATAAAGTAAATGATATGATAAAAGAAATATCATTAGAACCTAAAAGTACATCTTGGAAGCAAAATATCCTGTTAAGCAATGATTTGCAAAACATAATCGAAGTTACTCCTTGGAGTATTCCCGTATATTTTGAGGTTGACGATCTTTTTGCAGGTAACCAAAGATACCTGCTTATAAAATACTCAAGCACGCCTTTCTTATACCAACCAGAATACATTAATCAGAAAATTCAACAACAATTCACAGGTTTTGCAATTTTAAGTTATGATAAAGAAAAGACATATTACTCAATGTATAGATATTCAGGGTCAATATATTATCCTGCATCAGTATATAAAGATACATTGGAATCTTGCACATTTAAGGGACAAAATATTACATTCATGGCTAATTTGGATACAGGAGAGGCAATTCTTCCTCCTGATTCCATAAAGGGATTTGAGGAAATGCTTTCTTCGTATCAATTAATCAATTACTCAAAGCTATCTTCTGAATATTCGGATACAATAACCCCACCTGATTGGTTACCTTTTGTCTGGGGAGTATCCAGAGAAAATCTGATATGTGCGTCAGTTGCAGCAGAGCAAAGAACAAATCTCTTGCCAATAGTTGTAGCTCTTCTTGGGGCTCATATAGTTGATTCTTGGTGGACTTATTCGGTAAATACAGGAGATTATTTAGCGGATGTTGTTAAGGGGAGGCAAGGAGCAAAATGGGATCCTTTTAACAGCAAGAACTCTTTTCTTACCAGATATTTCTATGAACCTGC
>VGJH01000209.1 GCA_016867505.1 Candidatus Bathyarchaeota archaeon | reverse complement strand
GTTCCTCGACTCCCCAACTCAAAGAACTCTGTCCACCAATCAACTTTTTTTAGAAAGTCTTGGACTCCTCTTATCTGGCAGACTAATTCAAGGGTTTCTTGAACTGTTAGGAAGGTTGGTGGTGACTCAGCTTCAGGGACGATTCCGACTTTTGCCCTAATTTTTAACGAGTCTTCTGAGTCTATTCCGAGGGTTATTGATTCTCCGCTGTCTGGTTTTATTTGCCCTGTTATGATTCGGATTAAAGTTGTTTTTCCTGCTCCGTTTGGTCCGAGTATTCCATAGAAGTCACCTGGTTCAACGTTGAATGATACGTCTTGAAGTGCTTTTACTGAGCCAAAGTTTTTGGAAACGTTCTTCACTGAGATGGTGGACAAGCTGATCAACTAGAATCGATTAGTAGTATATCTTAGTTTTATGGATTATTCAACTGAAATTGGAATCTGTCTAAGAGCTGGCTTACTTTGTTTTATGTATTTTATTCATATTACTTTGTTTCTTTCTTTTGGTTCTGTTTCTTGTTTTCTTTTCTTTCCTGCTTATTTCTGATGTTTGTTACTGATAATCATTTCTTGGGGTTTTATAAACATGCAGAATGAGTATACAATTAGTGTAATCTGCTTAGTGATTAGTATGCCTAAGGAAGTGTTGGAGATCCCTGATGAGCTTCTGCTGAATATTGATGACATTAAGGATCAGATGGCTTTTGAGACTCGGGAGGCTTTCATCATCGCTGCGATTAGGCGTCTCCTCGATGTTTATAATCAGATTCTGATTGATAACTGCTGATTCTCCCTTTTTATTATGAAACAACTGTTCCATCAGTGTTCCTTCGTGTCCCTATAATACTTTAGACATATGTAATTTAATACGGATAAGAAGATGTCACGGATTGAGGTTTTGATTCCTGAAGATGTTGAGGATACTCTGGAGGAGTACCGTGTGAAGTTGTCCTATCCGAATAAGGAGGAGTTCATTATTGCAGCGATTAGGCGTCAGATTGACAATTATAAGCTGCTGGAGAAATCCGCGAAGAAACCATAATTTTGGTCAAATGATGAACTTTAAATAATTAATTCCCTATCTATCCTTTAGGGCTACTTGAGTTGGCTGATAAAGAGAAGACTGAGAAGTATGCAACAATTTCTTTACCCTCAGCGATCATGAAGGCAGTCGACCAACTGATAAATGATCTTGGCTACTGGCCAAGCAGAGGAGCCTTCGTTAGGGAAGCGTGCCTAGAGAAGATTCACAGGGAAAGGCGAAGGCTGAAGGATCTTAAAGACACAGACGAAGACGATGATGTTTAATATACTTCTACCTAACACATATATTAGATTTATTTAATGAAGAAAGTAAACACTGCTGTCGTTGGTTGTGGTTCATGGGGAAAGAACCATGTACGTGTTTTGAATCAGTTATCCGCATCAAATCTTGTTGCAGTTGCGGATAAAAATTTAGATACTGCCCGAGAGATAGGTGACAAGTATCGTGTAAAATATTTTACAGATCCTTATAAAATCTTTAATGATTCAAACATTGATTTCGTTTCAATTTGCACACCAGCAATTACACATACTGAACTTGGCTTAGAGGCTATTAGAGGTGGGAAACACTTGCTTGTGGAGAAACCATTATCTGATACTATTCAAAAAGCAAACCTTCTTGTTAAGAAAGCTAGGAAGGAAGGAGTTTTCTTAACCGTTGGTTTTGTGGAACGTTATAATCCTGTGGTAGAAGATGCTTGTGCTCGGATTAATCGTGGTGAGGTTGGGGAGATTATTCTTGCGCATACTATTAGAGCAAATTTGAGGCCCTCACGAGTTGGTGGTGTTGGGATAGTTAAGGACTTGGCATTACATGATGTTGATGTTATTACAAGTCTTTTTAATGAGGTGCCTTGTTCTGTGTTCGCTAAAGTAGGGGCGATGGCTAATATCTACGAGGATTATGCTAACATTTTTTTATCTTTTAAAAATAATAAGTCTGCTTTTATTGAATCAAATTGGTTTACTTCACAAAAGATTAGAAAAATCAGGATCATGGGAAAAAAGGCAATGATTAATGCTGATTATATTTCCCAGGAGCTAATCCTTGAATTTGGTGAACAGAAAATTAAATCTAAGATCAAATATTCCGAGCCACTCTATAATGAGCTATCTCATGTATTGAGATCGATTCAAAATGATAAACAGCCAAGAGTGACTGGAGAAGATGGGTTATGTGCTCTGATTATATGTGAAGCTGCGTTGAAATCTTCAAAACTGGGGAAGGCGATTGGTTTAAAAGATATCTTTTAATCTAAACTAAATATTATTGATTGTAATGAACATTGTGGTTGTTGGGATGGGGTATGTTGGTATTCCTGTTGCTGCACTGTTTGCTGATCAACCTGGGTTCAGGGTGACTGGGATTCAGAGAAGATCTGAAAGATCTGGATGGAAGATTGATTGCATAAATCGGGGTGAGTCTCCGATTGGTGGCAATGAACCTGGTTTAAATGAATTGGTTAATCGTGTAGTGAATAATGGTTCACTTCAGGTACGAGATGATTTTAGTGCTTGCACAAACGCTGATGCAGTAATTTTGGCTGTTCAGACTCCTGTGGATGAGCATAAGAAGCCAGTATATGATTCTTTAATTGAAGCAGTTGAAGGTGTGAGTGAAAACATTGTTGCGGGGACGCTTGTTAGCGTAGAATCGACTCTGGCGCCTGGTACAACCATTAATCTTGTTAAACCGTTGCTTGAGGAGGGCTCTGGTTTAATGGCTGGTGTTGGGTTCAATTTAATTTACAGTTATGAGCGTGTAATGGCTGGCAGTTTATTGCATAACCTGATTAATTATCCGAGGATAATTGGTGGCTATACACAGGAGTGTGCGATTAGAGGTTTTGAATTTTATAAAAAT
>VGJH01000208.1 GCA_016867505.1 Candidatus Bathyarchaeota archaeon | reverse complement strand
CTGGCTGGGAGAAGATTGCTGGAAGCGACTGCAGTATGGAGGAGATGGTTCGTAAAGTAGCTGAGATGCCCATCAACATTTCCTGGCGACCACACGCCAAATATGGTGACGGAATGGATCCAATAAGTCTCCTAAACAAGGCAACAAACCTAAAACACGTCGATCCTAGAGTACTTACGCCCTATGTACTGGGAGCTACTGATGATGCAGTCTTCGAAGAATTCACCCAAGGTTACGATGAAGAAGATATCCAAAAAATCAACTGCCCCGTACTCCTAATTCAAGCAAACAAGGATAAAGGAGGCATCCTAACCGACGACGCTGTACAATTCATCAAAGAAAGAATCAGAAACATAACCCATGTCTACATACCCGAATACGACCACAACATAGGTTGCTACAGTTACGAAACAGCGCCATTACTACGAGTAATAAACACTTTCCTAGAAGCTCTTTTGTAACGAAAAAAATTATTATTTCCTCTTTTCACGCCATTTTCTAATTTCATTAGCACTATTAAAATTTGGATGATGCCTTTTAATCGAATCCACAGCTTTTAATTGCGTCTTCAACTTCTATAAAATTTATTATACGATTACTTAATTTATTTTAATTAATAATTTTATTGTCACAATCCTCATTTTCTTGACATTTCTTCATAATCTCTGGCCTCATTAACTTATCATTGATGATTTTTACTATATTATTAAAATTATTGTATTAAACCATAATCTTTGTCTAACTTAGATATTTAAAAAAAATAGGTAAATTATTTTTATGGAGTTGTTGTGGTAGTGACTATTAGTGGGGCGATAGTGTATCTTCCATAAGATTGTGGTAAGTCAAAGAGGTTCTGTGCTTTCCAGTATCCGTTACTGTATTTTCCCCAGAAGAACTCACCATCATAGAATCCTGCGAAGATTCCCTGATAATATATACCCCATGCACGTTTTCCTTGGTTGTCAACTCCAACGAAGTGGCTTGCTCCAAATGTTCCCCACATTATGTGTCTGAGGTCGTTGGTGTACATCAGGAACCTGCTTCTTATGGGCATGACAAGTGCTTCAGCTTGCTCGTAGGTTTTCGGTATCCTTTCCTTTAGCTTCTGGATGTCAACTGTTTCATCCTTAATCACTGCAGCGGTGTCAGCTGTTGCTACTGCTTTGATTGGTTCAAGCTTCTTTACTGCTAGGTTACTTGATAATGGCTGAGCTGATAAGGCATTTATTGCTAATAATCCGGACGCAGCAACTAGAACTGCGATAGCTAAAACAATCATTCCAATCTTCTGTTTGTGTTTCAATCGAAATCACGGATCAATGTTTACCTAAAATCTTATATTAGGAAATCCCTGAGAAAACTTGGAAAAACCTTTCCATCTGCCAAAAAGCCTTTCCAAAAAGCAGTCAATTAAAATTAAGACATTAAAAACCATTATTAACTCTAAATGAGTATAAAACAGAATTATTTTACCAAAATGCTATTTTTTAAGACGTATAACATTAGATCTTCTAACCTTCTTTATCTCAACTACAGCCATATCTTCCAGCCTTTTAACTAGCCTCCAAGTTGTTGTTCTGGGTAGGTTCAGTTTACTGTATAGTTCAACTTCATAGATTTCACCATCAGCTTCACCTATTATTCGAACTGCCTCAATCTCTTCAGGTCGAAGTTCCTTATTTTTTATAATTTTTTCAACATCAATAGCCTTCTTGGGCTTAACTATTTTCGGTTCTTCTTTTTTCCTCACTTTCAGCATCATATACCCTGCAACTACACCAGTGAAACCAATTATTCCAACCGCCTGCATCAACGGGAATGGCGTTGTTGATAATTGTGCTTTAGTAATTGCCTGTGATGCAAGGCTTAATGCTTGAGTGTAATTTCCTGTCTGGTATGCTGTTAAAGCTTGGTTATGCAGGTTCTTTGCTTCAGATAATCCTTCGGTCCTGCCATTTTTTTCAGCTTTTTCGACTTCAGTGCTTGCAAATATTATTGATGAATTAGCTTGTGATGCAGTGTTATTAATTTGGATGGCAGTGGTCTTTGCTTTTTTCCCATTTGTCTCAGCTTTAATATAATTTCCTATATTGAATTCTTGTTTAGCTTCAAGGAGTATTGTCTCAGCATCTGTGATAATTACTTTTAAATTCTTGATCTCCTGAATCGTTTTTTCTGCTTCGCTTATTATTATCTGAGCATACTCTTTGGTTCCAACAACACTTGTGACATATGTGATCTCAATTTTGCCTTCCGACATCACTAGAAGTGTTTGATCGTCATCGCTTTCAATTAATTCAGGGATTTTGTTGAAATCAATTATTGTGGCTTTTGATGGAAAAATTAGGGTAGATTGAACCGGTGAGGTGAAATTAAGGATCCAAAATCTGCTATCCTTCTGTGTTAAATCCTGTGTAAAATATGTAAGCTTCACTTCTTCAATGCCAAGTGAGTTAATAGTTATTTCTTCACCATTCACTGAATATTCGAGTGATAAACCATTATTGTCTGAAACTACCATATCAATTAAGTCTTCACCAAATACACTAAAATTAGCCATTGGAGACTTTGGATCCAAGCTCAAGTAATACTCGACGAAAACATAGCCATCAGAATATATGGTTAAAGTAAGGAAACTTGGTTGAGGGTTCTCAGAGTAAACGGTGGGGTAGAGGATAAATCCCATTAAGAGGATTGCCGTTAATATCTTGTGTATTCCTCTGCCCAATTTTTCTCACTTGTACATATTTCCTTTTTATGCTTATCAATTTTGTATAGCCTGAATCTGGTATCTATTATTTTGGATTCACAGAATCAACTGAGGATAATGTTAATCCTGCGTCTTTAAGAATATTAATGGTTTGCAACTCTTTCTCCCGGAAATTAACTAATTCAGCCACGGTTTCCTTAATCATGCCA
>VGJH01000207.1 GCA_016867505.1 Candidatus Bathyarchaeota archaeon | reverse complement strand
AGCTTGCGCAACCAGTGGAGGAATTGCTTTATGGCATGGAGAAGGAGTTACACCAGAATCAGAAAAAATGAAAGCTAATATAAAAAATTTAGAAAAGATTACAATAGAAGACGAAGATATTAATGATGCAAAAGAAAAAATGAGTGGAAATGTATCAGATCCAATAATTTGTTTAGGCTGCCCTCATTGCAGCCTTAAAGAGCTTAAGGAGACAGCTAAACTTGTTAAAAATGAAAAATTAGGTTCAAGATTATGGGCATTTACGAGTCAAGGTGTCTATAATGAGGCTAAGAGAGTTGGATATGTTAAAAACATTGAAGATGCTGGAGGTAAAGTATATGTCGACACCTGCATGGTTGTTGCTCCATTACATGAGATGGGTTGGAAAGAAGTATCTACTAATAGTTTCAAAGCAGCTCAGTACTGTACAAACATGGGTATAAAAACTAAGATGGGAACAGCAAGAGAGTTGATATTAGAGGCACTGAAATGATTTTACATGGCAGAAAAATTGTTGGTGGATTGGTAGAAGGGGAAATTATTCTTAGTAAGGATCCTGTTAGTTTTTATGGGGGAGTTGATCCTCAAACAGGAACTATCGTTGAACCAGGTCACTCACTAAATGGTAAAAAAATTTCTGGAAAAGTTTTCGTTTTTCCAACTGGTAAGGGAAGTACTGTTGGAAGTTATGTAATTTATCGAATGAAAAAATTGGGTACTGCTCCGGTGGCAATAATTAATGTGGAAACAGAATCGATTTTAGCTACAGGTTGCGTAATATCTGAAATTCCTTTGATTGATAAAATAAGTGAAGAGAGTATTAATTTAATGAAAGACGGTATGAAAGTGAAAGTTAGAGCAGATGAAGGAATAATTGAAATTTTGTGAAATATAATATTTTTAAATAAAAATAATTATTAATTTTACATTCAAATTTGTTAAATTTTAAAAAAAATATTAGATTTTTTATTAAAAATACTATAAACACTGAATTTCTTAGAAATTATTTTGATATTCATAAGTAGTTAAGCAATAAATTGATAATTTAGATCAATTAATTTATCAGTTATAAGGAGGATATTTTTACATGGATTTTCGGAAGAGGCTCAGAAACCTTCAAAGTAAGATGGAGGAAAATGGTTTAGACTTAGTGGTCTATGGCGCTAGCCCTGACTTTCAGTATTTAACTGGTACTTTAGTTGAGTGGCGAAGAGGAAGAGATCTATTACATGCTGAAGACAATGTTTTCGTACCCAAAGAAGGTGACCCAATTCTAGTTCTATCTGGATCTTCTTCAAATGCAGCTTCAGATTGCTGGATAAAAGATGTAAGGATAATTCCATATGGTCAACCTCAAGCTGATACTATGAAAAAAGTTATTGATGATTTGGGAAATAACATGAGTAAAGTGGCAGTTGGCAATTATTGCTGGGGAAGTACTTGTGTTGATTTAGCTAGAGCTACCGGAGGTGCAAAGTTTAGGGTTGGTGAAAACCTTCTTGATGAATCTCGAATGATCAAAGAAGAAGAAGAAATTGTTAAGCTAAAAAAAGCTGCAGAACTCACAGATCAAGTAATGGAAGTAATAGTTGAAAGGATACAAGATGGCTTAACACAAAGAAATCTGACAATTATGATGGAGATGATGGGTAGGGGGCTTGGTGCAAGTGATATTAGTTTTGGTTTGACAGGTGGATACCTTAAAAGTGGAACCATACCATCTGATGATCCATTCATATACCCAAGAGATGCAGGACTTCAGAAAGGAACCAGCATTGCCTTTGATATAGGATTCGTATTAAATGGTTATTGCAGTGATTGGGGAAGAAGCTTCTACTGGGGAACAGCTCCACAACAAATTAAGAAAGGTTACGAAGCTTTACAGGCTGCTGTTGTCTCTGCTTGTGATGCAATTGGAGGAGACATAAAGAGATGCTGCGACATTTTCCCACATATCGAAAAGAGTTTAGACAAAGAAGGGTATGGAGACTTCCTGAGAGCTAGATTAAAAACAGGTAATGTTGGTCACCAGATTGGAGTAGAAGTACATGAAGACCCATGGTTACGTCCTGACTCAACACAAGAACTAGTTGATGGAATGGTTTTTTGTGTTGAACCAAAAATCTGGCAAAAAGGTGAATACTACCTAAGAGTAGAAGACATGATTTTAATAAAGAATGGAAAAGGAGAATTTTTAACCAAATATAAAAGAGAACAATTCCAACTTTGACACGGAAAGATTTTATCACCTTACCAACATCTCAGATTTAGATGTATCGTAAAGGCTTTTTTATTGTATTCGAGGGGATCGATGGTAGTGGGAAATCTACTCAAATTGAGCTTTTAACCATGAAATTAAAACATGCTGGAATTGATGCAATAAATGAACAGGAGCCAACAAACAACATTATTGGAAAATTAATAAGAGATTACGCGGAAGCAGGAGATAGATACTTATCTCCAGAGGTTGAGGCGCTTCTTTTTTCAGCTGATAGAATTGAACACTCAAAACGAATATTATCTTACTTACAACAAGGCATTACAGTGATTTGTGATAGATTTTATCACTCTACATATGCATACCAAGGAGCTTCAGGAGTTGACATTGATTGGTTAAAATCACTTCAAAAAAATGTAATTAAACCAGATTTAGTAATTCTTTTAGATATTGACCCAGATTCAAGTTTGATTAGAGTTTCTGGAAGAAATTTAACAATATTCGAAAACAACTCATATTTAAGAAAAGTCAGAGAAATCTATAATGAATTAGCAAAAAATGGTGATCTAGTAAAAATAAACACCTTAAAGCCAATTTTAGAAGTTGAAAAAGATGTCCAAAATCTAATTGAAAAACTCATAAATATAAAATTATTTTAATTTATTTTTTTCATAATCATTAATCTTTTTTAAAGTATCAATCAATGAAATAATCACTGCACTAAAGGATGTAATTTTTGAAA
>VGJH01000206.1 GCA_016867505.1 Candidatus Bathyarchaeota archaeon | reverse complement strand
CGCTTCAGAAAGAGGATTTGAACAAGAATATTTTCATCTCGCCTCTCAGCATCTCCATTGCCCTCAGCATGACTTACAATGGTGCAGGCGGCACAACAAAGCAAGCTATGACCAATGTTTTACAGTTTAGTGGGCTCAGTTTGCAGCAAGTAAATGAGGGTTACAAGAACTTAATCGAGTCACTAGAAAATGTTGATAGCCAAGTGAGTTTGAGCATTGGAGACTCTGTCTGGATAAAAGACACTTTTGAACCATTAGTGAAAATACCCTTCAAGAACGCCCTAACATCATATTTTGGCAGTGAAGTCTATTCAAGGCAGTTTAGTGACCCGAAAACAGTTAATGAGATTAATAGTTGGATAAGTAGGATGACAAATGGCAAAATCGAGAAAATGCTTAACCAGATTGACCCAGAAATGGTCATGTTCTTAATCAATGCAATCTACTTCAAGGGAGACTGGGTAACAAAATTCGATGAAGCAAAAACCTCCCAAAGCACCTTCACGTTGATCGATGGCAGCAAGGTAAGTGTAAGCATGATGAAAGCAGTGGAAAAATTCCTTTACTACTCGGATAAAAACGTCCAGGTCGCGAGACTGCCCTATGGCAGAGATAAGGTTGCCATGTATGTGATTCTACCTAAAGAGGGAGTGAGTCTAGATACTTACATCAACTCACTTGATCAAGTTAGCTTGGATAAAATATTCTCCAGCATGAGTTCAACTGAACTTGATATGCAATTACCGAAGCTTAAACTAGAGTACGGTAAAAAAGCATTGAAGGACGCCTTAACAAAGCTTGGGATGGGAGTAGCATTCGATAGAATCGAAGCAGATCTAACTGGTATCGCTTTACCAACAATGGGAAACCTCTTCATCAGCTTCGTTGACCATAAAGCAGTCATTGAAATCAATGAGAAGGGAACAGAAGCAGCTGCAGCAACAAACGTGGGAATCGGATTAACCAGCATCCCACTAAGAACAAGCTTCACTGTCAACAGACCATACATGTTCGTTATAAGAGATGACAGATCAGGAACCCTCCTATTTACTGGAAAAATCACAGACCCAACTCAACAAACTTCACCGTGAATAAAATAATAGAAATTTTTAAAGATTATAGTTTATCTTAAACGCTTACTAATTCTTATTGAATTGTCTATTAAAATCGGTAAACTTTTCGGAATTGAGGTGCGTTTTCATTTTTCCTGGTTCATTATTTTCGCACTTATTTCTTGGTCTCTATCCATCAACTATTTGCCTGGTCAATATCCCAATCAGTCTAGTAGCTTCTATTATGTCGTTGGTGTTATTTCAGCTGCGATGCTTTTCTTCTCGGTGTTGCTTCATGAAGTTGCCCACTCTTTAGAATCTAAAAAGAACAACATCTCTGTGAAAGGTATAACTCTATACTTCCTTGGGGGAGTGTCAGAAATAGAAGAGGAACCTAAGACTGCAAATGCGGAATTAAGGATAGCTGCTGTTGGACCATTAACAAGCATAATCTTGAGTGCAATCTTCTACCTAACCTATAGCTTAAGCACAAGAGAACCATTATGGTTAACTGCAGTACTACAATACTCATCATACATTAACCTCATTTTAGCAATTTTTAACCTAATTCCAGCTTTCCCCATGGATGGTGGCAGAATCCTAAGAGCAATAATATGGGATCGGAACAAGAACCTCCTCTCCTCAACTAGAACAGCGACACAGATTTCAAAAATGTTCGGTTACTTCTTCGCAGGCATAGGCATCCTAGACATGCTTTTCCTCTCAGGAGTAGATGGATTATGGCTCATTATCATAGGCTTCTACATATCAAACAGCGCTGAACAGAGCTTGAATGAGACAAGAGTCAGCCATGCCCTCGCAGGAGTCACAGTTGAAGAGATAATGACGAAAGAGGTGCACACAGTCGAATCAGATTTAACACTTCAGCAACTTTCTGATTATGCCTTCACGAAGTATAAGCATCATGGGTTCCCAGTCATTTCAGGTGGTGAACTTGTAGGAATAGTGACTGATGAGGATCTTCGTAAGCGTCAACCAGAAAGATGGGATGAGTTAAGAGTCAAAGACATAATGGTTCCTAAAGAGAAGTTGTTGACCATCAGCTCAAAAGATATGGCAGTCGACGCCTTTGTTAAAATGTCAAAAAATGGAATTGGTAGACTTCCTGTAGTGGAACAAGGTAAACTGATAGGAATAATCTCCAGAAGCGACTTAACTAAAATTGTTCAGACGAAACTACTATACAAAACATAACCAATACATTTATTGAATTATAGAACTCTACTCAAATTTATTAAGTCTAAAGCATTATTGGTGAACATGAAAACATTAGTACTCTATGATTCTCTTTATGGTAACACTGAAAAAATAGCTAAAGCCATTGGTGAGGCTTTCCCTGATGATGTGAAAGTTATGCGAGTAACAGAAGTTAATCCTGCAGAATTACAGAACATTGACCTACTCATCCTCGGTTCACCAACTCATGGGGGAAGACCAACAAAAGATGTGCAAGCGCTACTTAACAATCAGCAGTTTACTCTGAAGGGAATTAAAGTCGCAGCATTTGATACAAGAGGCGACTCAGTTATTACAAAAATTTTTGGTTATGCAGCCACAAGACTCGCTGAAAGCCTTCAAAAAAAGGGAAACATACTGATTGGTGAACCAATGGGCTTCATCGTTAAAAGCACTAAAGGTCCATTAAAAGATGGAGAAACCGAACGAGCTGCAGCTTGGGGAAAAGAAATCTTAAAGAAAATGTCATAAAACCATCTATTAAAAAGATGTTTACTAATCTTTTTTCTGGGGCTCATCATTAGGTTTCAGCCAATCAGCTAAAGTGATTTTATTGGTATTGTAATGCTTCTCAGCTGAAACAACACCTCTCTCGATAAGGGTCATAAGCACCCGGTGAGTCTTAACGCGTGAAAACTTGAGGTCATAGGAGAGATCTTTCTGCAGCATTGAACCCTCAGC
>VGJH01000205.1 GCA_016867505.1 Candidatus Bathyarchaeota archaeon | reverse complement strand
AGTAGAGGTAAGGTGAGTGTGAAAGAGATTGATGTTGGTGGTTCATTCAACTCAGAGTCAGAGGTTGATATCGAAACCATTGATGTTGGTGGTACAATAGAAATTGCTGGTGGAAAAGTTGCACGTAAAATAGATGTTGGAGGTACATTCAGATCATCTCAACCATTATTCTTTAAATTAATTGATGTAGGTGGCACAGTAAAAATTAATGGTGGTGTTGGTGGCGACATCGATGTTGGAGGAAGTTTTGTAAGTGAAAATAATCTAACCTTTGAAAATATTGATGTTGGTGGCACTGTAAACATAAAGGGTGATGGACAGGGGAAGAGCGTTGATGTAGGTGGAACCTTAAAAGTTGATGGTAAATTAAAATTATCTGAAAAATTGAAAGTCGGGGGAACAGTAAATGTTGGTAGTAGTTTAGAGGCATATTCTATCAAAGTTGGTGGGTCCATTGAAGCTGACAGTGTAATTGCTGAAACAGATATTCAGACAAACAAAATTGTTACACATAAGGGTGCAAAAGGGAAACGAATAGAAATTAAAAGAAAAGGTTATGCATATGGACCTTTAATCGGGGAAGAGGTATTCATAAATGAAGAAGCAACTGTTGAAGATGTTTATGCAGAAACTGTAACCCTACAACGTGGTGCAAGAGCAAGAAATGTTTATGCAAATAAAATTTATGCTGAAGCAGGTAGTGATGTTACACAAAATTTGATGTTTACAAATGAACTTAATGCAGAACGAGGATGTAAATTTAGAGCAAATCCTACTAAAATTGAAAAACTTCCAGAGCCACCTCTTTAGGAGGGAGCTTCTTGGAGCGTCGAACCAAATACGAAATTTATGCTGATATTTTAGGTGTCATCATGGAACGTGGAGTAATGGGTGTTACGCGAATAAGTTATGGTTCAAATCTTCCAGTTGATCGTGCAAAAGAAGCTTTAGATTTTTTAGAAAAAAGAGGGATGCTAAAACAAGTTAGTTTCTCTGGAAATAAAGGATACATGATAACAGCTCGTGGTGGAGAGTACCTTCAGGCTCATAGAACTGTTAAGAAATTTGTAGACGAAGAGAATCCAGAATAAATAATGTTTGCTACCGTACCTTCTTATTTAACCATCACAATATTGACTTGATAGAGATGAGTGATAGACCTGCATATTATGATCTTAAAAGTGATCTCTGGAAGAAGGGATGGGAGAATGCTAAAGAATATGATGAGTTTCTATCTCAAGCACCTTCAGAACATCAAGCTAGATGGAATCAATCCCTTGAACGATCTCCTCACTTGACAGATGACCAAAAATCTCGTTTAGAAGGATATAATCGTGTTCTAAGAATTCTATTAGTTGGTGGATCATGGTGTATGGATTGCAGTAGGTCTGGTCCATTCTTAAAACTAATTGCTGAAGCATGTGGTCCTAAAGTTGAATTCAGGTTAATAGATCGTGATGCTATGCCTGAGTTACGAGATGAATTACGCATCATGGGTGCACCAAGAGTACCTACCATCCTGTTCATTAATGAAGACTGGTTTGAGGCTGGACGTTTTAGTGATCGTACACTAAGTGTTTATAGAAGTAAAATGGCTAGAGAAGTAGGATTGGGTCAAGATAAAGGAATCCTAACTCCCCAGGCAAGAGAAGGTGAACTCGCTGAATGGGTTGATATCGTTGAAAGATTATTAATAATGCAAAGAGTTGCACCTGCTTTAAGAAAAAAATATAATGATTGATCCCTAATTCCCTTTCATTTTAATATAATCCAATTTTTTCGAAAGATTTATTCCTAAACTTTATCCAAGCTACCAATACTATTATTCTAAGGTGTTTATTTTGACAATTAAGGTTGAGGTACCCAATATTCCTTGGCATGGCGATAAGCCCATGATTCTTGAGTTTCCTGATGATTGGGATGTTAAACGATGTAAAATTGCTAGTGAGGAACAGCCTCCTTTATCAAAGGAAGAAATTAAGAAAGCAATCCTTAATCCAATTGGAACTAAATCATTATATGAAATTGCTCAAGGAAAAAATGAAGCAGTAATCGTTTTTGATGACATGACAAGGCCAACAAAAATTTATCAATATGCACCAATTGTACTTGAAGAAATAAAGAAAGCAGGCATAAAAGACGAAAATATTCGATTCATCATCGCTGCTGGTAGCCATGGAACATATACTTTAACTCATTTCCGTGAAAAACTAGGCGACCAAATCATGGGGCAGTATCCTGTTTATAATCATAATCCCTATGAGATGGTCAAATATATAGGTGACACGACACGTGGAACACCAGTATGGATTAATGGTGAAGTCATGAGTTGTGACCTGAAAATTGGGATAGGTACCTTACTTTATCATAGAATGGCTGGATTCAGTGGCGGTGGAAAAATTATTTGTCCAGGAGTTTCTGGAATTAAAACTATTAATCATAATCATGGACCAATAGGTGGATTTGGTAAAGGCTACACCTCTCACCCAAGTACTGGTTACTTTAAAGCTGATGGAAATGTTTTACGATTGGACATGGAAGATGCTGCAAGACTTGCAGGATTAGACTTCAAAATTGATACAGTGCTTAACTTGAAACGTGATCCCATTGAACTTTATGCTGGTGATTTTGTCCAGACTCATCGTAAAGCAATACCTGGTATCTTGAAATGGCATAAATGTGAATCTCCAAAAGAAATGGATGTAGTCGTTGCTAATACATACATGAGGCAGAATGAAGCTGATTTAGGGCTTTGGCCTGCATCTCAGTGTGTAAAAAAAGATGGTAGCATAGTGTTAATGGCTGATGACCCTGATGGAGACATTAATCACTGGATTTTCCACGCTCATGGAAAATATATTGGTGCAAGCTTGTGGAGTGGTAAGCCAAGAGTTCCACCTGCAGGAGCACGATTAATCATTTATGGACGTTATCATGATAAAAAGTTCCAAAATCGATTCCCAAAAGAGACAACTGTTTGGTGTAAAACATGGAAAGAGGTCTTA
>VGJH01000204.1 GCA_016867505.1 Candidatus Bathyarchaeota archaeon | reverse complement strand
TAACCTAAAAAATAGGTGGGGATTATCATCACACCATGAAATTCCTAGACTAGTTCTGGTTAGGAAAGATGGAACTACTCTTTACACACTTAGAGATATGGCGTATAGCATATACAAATTCAGTAAAGCAGATAGAGTAATCAATGTTATTGGGCAAGAGCAAGCTTTAGCCCAGCTTCAGCTTAGAGTTGCTTTGGTAGCTATTGGTAAAGTGAAAATGGGTGACAATCAACGTCATTATGGGTATGAGTTCGTTAGATTGCCTGAAGGCAAAATGAGTGGGCGCTTGGGCAGATACGTGACTCTTCAAGAAGTCGTTGAGAAATCAGTTGAACTTGCTTATGAAGAAGTAACTAAACGTACACCGAATCTCTCTGAAGATCAAAGAAATGATATTGCGAGAATGGTTGGTTATGGCGCTGTAAAATACACTTTACTAAGTGTTGATGCAAATAAAACCGTGATATTTGACTGGGGTAAAGCTCTAAATTTCGAAACTAATAGTGCACCCTTCATTCAGTATAGCCACGCAAGGACCTGTAATATTCTGAAAAGAGTCGAAACAAGGCCTCCTTCAGATTACAGCCTCCTCACTGATCCTAAAGAGAAAGAAATCATTGCGTTGCTAGCTGCGTTCCCAGAGATCTTCCAGAGCGCTGCTGACCAATTAAAACCCGTTGAGATTGCTTCATATGCTAATACGTTGGCTGATAAATTCAATAGTTTCTACTCTGCATTGAGAGTTCTCAACGCTGAGACACCTGAGTTAATCGGGGCAAGACTAGCTCTAGTGGATGCTGTCAGAATCACGTTATTCAACTCTTTAAAGTTGCTAGGAATCGAAGCACCTGAAAGGATGTAAACTTATTCTCTATATACCACAATGTTTTCTAAACTAGGTGATTTTAAATATCGCCACTACACTCCATTTTCCCATCATGATTAATCAATCTAATCTATGGAAACTCCGCTTTACTATGGCTGGAACATTAGCCCTAATTATTGGTATCTCTTCTTTGGCTTTTGCTGCTATTTTAGCGTGGTTTGATGCCTTTGACCTTTATACACTAGCTGGTTCAGTTGCATTATTCAATATCATTCAATGGCTTATTGGACCATACCTGGTGAACATGCTTTATGGAGCTAAGAAACTGGACAAAGAAGTTCAGCCAAACCTACATATGATGATTGAAAGCCTCAGCAGAAAATCGGGCATAAAAACCCCACGACTGATGATTTCAAGCCTAAATATTCCTAACGCATTCGCTTATGGGTCTCCTTTAACAGGAAATCACGTGGCAGTAACCCAAGGCTTACTCCAAGAACTTGAAGCAGAAGAAGTTGAAGCCGTTATTGGCCATGAGATAGGTCACTTGAAACACCGAGATATGCATGTAATGATGGTCGTAAGTTTCCTGCCTAGCCTATTCTATATCTTAGCACGCAGCATGATGTGGAGCAGTTATGGAAGAGATAGAAGAGAAAACGGAGGTAACAGCTTAGCATTAATTGGAGCAATATCCATGGGAGTTTACTTCCTGTTAACTCTATTCAACCTGAGTCTCAGCAGACAACGTGAATATTATGCAGATCAGCATGCATCTAATGTAGTTGAAGATGGTGCAAGGAAACTCAGCGAAGGCTTAGCCAAGATATCAACTGGTACATGGAGACAGCAGATGTATGGAGAGAAAATTGGTGCGAGCAGCTTCAAAACCCTATTCATCTCCGACCCAGATCACGCTGCAAAGGATGTTGCTGAATTAAATGCAGCACACTTCGGATCCACTGACTCACAGCTTGTAAACAAAATAATGAACAGGAGAATAAGTGGATTAGAAAACTTCAGTGAAATATTTAGCACTCATCCAAACATTGTAAAACGGTTAAAAGCTTTAAACTCCTAATATTTTAACCATTTTTTCAAAATCTTCTAGAAGCGTAGTGAAAAGTTTCCTATTATATATTGCTGCAGCAGGATGATATAGGGGAAAAATAATCAAATCGCCAAAAGAGAGTTTTGCATTCATAGGTGTTCCATGAATTTCTCCAATTTCTTTATTTTCGAGACCAACTTTATTAAAAATAAAATTAATTGCACTGTTACCCATAGGGGCAATGATTTTTGGTCTAATTATGTTTAGTAAATCAATCAAGTGAGAGGAACAAGCTTCAACTTCAGTTTTTAATGGTCTCCTATTCATTGGGGGACGACACCTAATAATATTAGTGATAAAAATTTTTTCACGAGTTAAACCATTTTGACTTAAAAGCTCATCAAGGAGCCTTCCAGCATAGCCTACAAAAGGTTTACCCTGTTCATCTTCATTCTTACCAGGAGCTTCACCTATTAAAACAAGAGGAGAATCAATTTTTCCTTCACCAAAAACCTTGTTTTTTGCCTGATTACATAAAGGACATTTATCACATGAACTGAGTTTTGTCTTAATTTTTTGAATTTCACTCTCGCGTACTTGCATGATGAATCCTCTAAATCGTTTTAGCAATAATCATTTTTTCAATATCGTTTTCAGAGTAGCCCAATTCTTTAAGAATAGCTATTGTGTCACCACCTAAATTCGGTGCATACCCCCTTGGTTTTGGTTTAGTCTCCGACATTTTTATTGGATTTCCTTGCACCTTCACATCACCAATTCCAAGTTGATTTATGGTTACAACCATCTCCCTACTTTTAGCGATATGAGGATCCTCAGAAGCATCTTTAATGTCATAAATTGGGCAAGAAGGTACTCTATTATCATTTAATAATTTTACAATATCAAAACGGTTATGGTTAATTGTCCACTCTTCCACAATCTTTTTTAAAGCCACATTATTTTTAACTCGGTCCATATTTTTTAAAAACCTAACATCAGAATCTAAATGTCGCATCTCTAACACTTCGAGTAACCTTAACCAAATTTCATCATTAGCAACCGCAATTACCACATATCCATCTTTAGATCTAAAAGTATCATATGGGTAAATAAACTCGTACCTGTTCCCTATTCTT
>VGJH01000203.1 GCA_016867505.1 Candidatus Bathyarchaeota archaeon | reverse complement strand
TAAGGCTAAAGGCGAATTACCAGTATAGGGGATTCTTAAAAGCTCTAATAGGGAGGGAATAGCCATCTCTAGATGACTTTCTCCGTAAACTCCCTCACAGAGGTTTATTATTACATCTGGTTCAAATTTTTTTATTGCTCTGATAACTTCAGTAATATCGTTCTTAACAGGTAGACGCTGATTGTTTAAATCAAGTTTTTTTAAAGTGTCTTCAATTACTTCAACTTCCTCTTCAACTTCAGCATCTGCAATATAATCAAAGTCTTCTCCTTTTTTTGGCATCACAGGAAAATTATAGATAATACCAACCTTAAGCTCTGAATGAAATAGACGATTTTTTTCAACCAAAAATTTCACCTAATTAATCGACTATTTTGTTTTATAGAGGTTTCAGCACATTTATCCTGTAAATTATTCCTCAAAATAGCTTGCCATAAAATTGTGCATATTAATTGATCATATGAATAGCCAGCAGTCATTGCAGCTTCAGGTAAACAGGAATGAGCATCAGGGTCAGGAATCATCCCAGGCAACGGATTCAAATCAAGCACGTTAGGCTTACCGTTTTTATCTAACCTAATATCCATTCGGCAGACATCTCTGCATTTTAATGCTTGAAAAGCCTTAACAGCAGTATCCTTTATCTCAGTTTCAAGGCTTTTTGGTATCTTGGCAGGACAAACAAAGATATCAAGCGGTTTCTCAGGAACATCCCAAATCCACTTTGCTTCATACGCATAAAGGGGATTAGATCCTTCAGGCAATTTATCGAAGGTTATTTCAACAATTGGTAATACAAATGGTTTCTTATTACCAATTAAACCAACCGTGAACTCTCTCCCCTCTATGAATTCCTCTACTATTGCGGGTTGATGATAGTTTTCAGTGACCCAAGCAACTTGGTTTTTAAGGCTTTGAAAATCCCTAACCAAAGAGTTGCTTCTAATTCCTTTACCTGAACCTTCAGCAATTGGTTTCACTACTAACGGAAAAGGTAGTTGAACATCATTGATTTCATTGACATTATTATACACAATAAATTTGGGAGCAGCAACTCCATTTGCACACAGGATCTGGTGGGTTAAACTCTTGTTTAATGAAATTGCTAATGTTACAGGCCCTGAACCCGTGTAGGGAATTTTAAGCATCTCTAAAATGGCAGGGATCTGGGCTTCTCTTCCTTCACCATGCAACCCTTCAGCAATGTTGAAGACTATTTCAGGTTTTAAATCAAGTAATTTACCATATGCGTTTTGATCCGCTTCAATTTTTGTTACTTCACATCCTGCTTTTTTTATCGCAGAGTATATCGCATCTACTGTTTCTTCATCATCAAACTCTGCAAAAAAATCTACAGGCAAACCCAGGTTTTCTGACACTTTCTGTTTTAAATTATATGTTAAACCTACGGAAAAAACCATTTTAATACCTACATTAATGAATATTTAATACTTTTACTGTTTCTTTTCGAGGAATCAACGGATAAAAGCAGGTCTTACCCTCATAGTTCCTTAAAATTATTTTATCTTCATCAATACTTTGAATGTAATCAGGTTGAATCGGGATTTTACCTCCACCACCTGGGGCATCAATAACATAATGTGGCACCCCTAATCCTGAGGTGTAGCCCACAAGGGAGTTAATTATGTTCATGCCTGTCTCAACTCTTGTCCTAAAATGGTATGTGCCTTTAACAAGATCCATTTGATATAGATAATATGGTTTAACGCGTATTCTAAGTAATTTTTGTACAAGGCTTTTCATGACTTGTGGGTCATCATTAACACCATTTAGTAAGACTGATTGGCTACCTAATGGAATACCAGCATCAGCTAATAATCCACAAGCTCTCTCACTTTCTTTAGTAATCTCTTTAGGATGATTAAAATGGATGTTCACATATAGTGGATGATATTTCCTTAAAATATTACATAATTCTGGAGTAATTCTTTGTGGCAAGGTGCAAGGAATACGAGATCCAATCCGAATTATCTCAATATGAGGTATAGCTCTAAGCTTTTCAAGAATCATTTCAAGAGTTTTATCAGGTAAAAGGAAGGGATCACCACCAGAAACAATCACATCTCTAACAGAGGGAGTCTGCTTAAGATACTCCAGCTGCTCCTTAAGATCTTCTTTTGAGAAGTCTTTGTAAGGAATACCAACCTGCCTTTTTCTCGTACAGAACCTGCAATATGTTGCACAACTGTTTGAGACACACATTAAAACCCTATCAGGGTATCTATGCACTAATCCAGGGGCACGGCTTTGCCCTTCTTCATTTAATGGATCCTCAAAACCAAATGGATCATGTAGCTCCTCAACACTTGGCACACATTGCCTCCAAATAGGATCACCCACTTCATCAATTAAATCAAAAAAATACTTAGAAATCATCATCGGATAATTGGCTACAACAGCCTTTAGATCCTCAACATCAACATTAAATTTTTTATTAATCTGCTCTGGCTTAGTTATACTCTGGCTCAACAACTGTTTCCAGTCTTCATCCAATCTAACTTAACATTCTCCTCACGTCAAATTTTGTACTAACTATCTTAATATTCAAGAAAAAATCATGGCAAATTCGATAAAGTTTCTTTCCACAACTTTTCTCAACCTGCCCTGAATAATTAGAATGGTTAGACACTATACATAAACCTGCGTGGATTTCTTCCAGATTCGCTTATCCTATATTCTACTTATTATTTTTTACTATTACCAAGATAATAAAATGCAGATTTCTATAAAAAAACATGAAAAATACAACAAATTAACCAATATTTTAAAAAAATTTTAACACTTTTTAATCATCATATCCAAGATGTTTAAAAAGAGTGTTCAATACAAAAAATAATTGCATCTTGTTTATGGAGCCGGGCGAGGGATTCGAACCCCCGTAGAGCTGCTCTGCAGGCAGCCGCCTAAACCGCTCAGCCAACCCGGCTCGCAGTGAATGAGTGGTAGATGAGAAATTTAACTTTAATCTATTTTGTTTTACTTGTCTTTAGGTTTTATGTTTTTCATTAATTCTATTGTTTTTTCCTCGCCATATT
>VGJH01000202.1 GCA_016867505.1 Candidatus Bathyarchaeota archaeon | reverse complement strand
GAGGTCAAGCTCCTCTTTGGATGGTTTTTTTACAGTCGTTATCTCTTTTACTGTTTTAGGGTCAACAACTTCATCTGAGTATCGAAATGTTGTCAGAATTAGAGCCTCATGGTAAGGGTAAATTATTATGGGATATTCTTTAGTTCGTAAAGTAAATTTTCCAACACCTGCTAATCCTTTTTCTTTAAAAGCATTCAGTAAAAGCCCATAACTGTCATCTGATTTATCAGGGGCAAGGATAAAACTAGTATCATAAAACACTCGATCGACTTGATTCATGAGTACAAATTTGTTGATAACAATTTTCTTATTGCTTTCTGGACGTAGGCTATCTAATTCTTTATCACTGAATACAACATACTCCCCTTTACGCACTTCAATAGCTCTACCTACTTCACTCCATGGAACAACTTTATCATCAAGCGTGCACACACGCTCATATCTCAGAGGACAAGCATCGTCTTTTCGTACCAATTTAAAACTGAAGCTTTGATCTTTGATCATTGTGTAGAGCTTGACTGGCACATTCACTAACCCTATTGTTATTCGTCCACTCCAGATGCTTCTCGCTGAAGGCTCCGCCTGAAGATCACTCATTAGGAATACCAATTAAATGTAAGTGAAGCCTAGGTCATAATACTTTTTATAGTTATTTAGTTTGATTTAGAAGCTTTTAGGTAGTTTTTGAGGTTCATCAAAAAGATGTTTCCAGGGTTCTTCGCTTTTATTTAATATGCTAAAAAGGTTGTAATCATATGGCTTTAATGTGTTCAGTTCATGCCATTCAAGAGGGGTACTCACAGTTGCTTCCTTCACAGCTCTTAGGCTATAAGGCGCTATCATAGTTCCATGTTCACTGTTTTGAGGATAATCGATAAGTACTTTACCAGGTTCATTTGTCTGACTCCTCTCAGAGACAATAAAAATGTGCTTTTTAGTTAAGATTAAACCAACAGAGTGAACAAAGTCTCTGACTTGATCAAAATTATGGTTAGGCTGGAGAGGTATAACTACATGTAGCCCTTTTTTCCCAGAGTTTTTTACGAATGATTTTAGCCCAAGTTTTTCAAGCAATTCTTTGAGCAGAAAAGCTGCGTTTATGGCTTCTCTTAATCCAGCAGGTGGTTCAGGGTCAAGATCAAAAAGAGCAATATCAGGGACTCCTGTTTCTGGTGTCTTCGATAACGGTATATGAAGCTCTAAAGCTGCTAAATTAGCTAACCATATTAATGTATCCAAGTCATTACAGATTACGTAATCAGTATTTTTCTGAACACTTTCACTAAATTTAGTAAAGGTTTTGATCCACTCAGGAGTTCCCTTCGGTGCGTCTTTCTCATAAAAACCCTCCTCATTAATCCCATTTGGGTATCTTGTTCGTACAAGAGCTCTATCTTTTAAAAAAGGGAGCATACGAGGTGCTATTCGAATATAATAATCAATGACTTGACTTTTTGATATCCCCAATTCGGGATATATTATTTTATTCAAGTTTGTGAAATTAACTCTCGTAAGCTCTTTCATCATTAATCATATGATTTCATTGTTTAAAAGTTGATTTGAGTAATTATTGTTGTTAAATTAATAGTTGAGGTAGCTCTATTAATGAATGGATAGTATAATCTGAAATGATTGCGCCATCATTTTTTTTATTAAAGTCTTGGGGTGAAAAATGCACTGTTTTTATTCCTAGTTCTTTAGCCCCTTTAATATCTGCTAATAGATCATCCCCCACAAATATTGCTTCATCTGGAGTAGCAGCGGTCAATTTTAAAAACTGTTTAAAGATGTTTGGATGAGGTTTACGCCATCCAAACGCGTCAGAGACTATTACATGTTTAAAATACTTGTTAATATTTAGTAGTGAGAGGGTTTTATTTAGGAAATTACTGTCTGTGAAGTTTGAGATTAGAGTTAGTGTGTATTTTTTTGAGAGTAACTCAAGGAGTTTGTCTGCGTCTTTAATTAATTCTAACTTCCATGGATTAAAGTAGCTTTCAACAACTGATAGAATTTGTGTATCATCGGGTTTAGTGTTATAACCCATCATATTTAGTGTATCAGATATCCAAATGCTGTTACTTATTTCACGTAGTTCTATGTTTCTGGTAGTTCTATGTAGTTTTGTTGCAGTTTGGTAATGGGTTATGAAATCTGTTTTTGAGAAGTTGTAGCCTTGAGACTTTAGACAGTCACACATCGAATCGATGCATATACTTCCTTCAGCTTTAGCTTCTACTAAGGTGCCAAAATAATCAAACCCTATGGCTTTGATCGTCATTACATGAAGAGAAGTCTAGTTTTTAGATAAAGCCTTTTTCAAATTTGGTTATATAATTCCCAGAAGTTTATTGTAGGATGAGATCACTGAATTAAATGATAAAGGATTGATTAAGGGTAATATTGTTAATCTTAAACAATTCAGCTTAAAAGATTTAGAGTTCTTATATAAATGGAATAACAATCCCGAATATTCAGGTAAATTTGAACCATATGAGTCTTGTACAAAAGAGGAATTAGCCATATGGTTAAACTTAGTGAAGCCAGAGGAATTTTGGTATATTATTGAAAATAAAAATCATGAAAAGGTTGGGCAGATTGTTGGTAGGAAAAGAGATAAGTCTTCAATAGAGATTGGGTATCGCGTAATTCCTGAAGCAAGAAACAAAGGTTACTGCACTGACGCTGTAAAAGCTTTTGTAAAACATCTTTTAGAAAAAGAAAAATTCAAAAAAGTTATTGCCAACACCAATCCTGAGAACAAAGCTTCAAGATTAGTACTAATCAAAGCAGGATTCAATGAAGTTGGTTACAGGGAAAAAGGAGTTAAAATAAATAATGTTTGGATGGATGGAGTAATTTATGAGATTACTCAGAAGGATTAAATAGTAAATTAACTTTTATGAATTTTTAAAAGATTTTTTGCATTTAAAGTTAAAATTTTTTCTTTTGATTTCTCAGGTAAATCAGGTGATTTTATTCTCGCTACTGCTTTATCGATATCTCTAATTTGGTGAGGATGGTCACTTCCAAGGACAATTTTTTCCTCACCAAGA
>VGJH01000201.1 GCA_016867505.1 Candidatus Bathyarchaeota archaeon | reverse complement strand
TCGAGAATGAGGGCTCGTTACTCTTCTCCCAACGGTTAGCAAAGGACATATTAAATTACCTTCGTAAATAGGGAGCACTAATAAAAATCATCAAACTGTTGCAATGCTGATGTTAATAATCATGTGCTTTTTATAAAATATAAATTATCTTTTTAACAGAATCATGTAATAAAATTTTTAGGCTATGAGAACAACTATTTCACAATAAGTATAATTATACATGCTTAAAATGTGATAAATTAACCAAACATTATAATTTGACTCATAAGAGGCTTAATATATAATTCAACAACATGACATCACCAAGGTTGAATTAAAATGGCTGGAAGATGGACTGTATTTGCAGTCTTTGCTGTTCTTGGATTTGTGGGTGGAATTCTCGCTAATTGGGCTTACAAACAACTGTTCCCGATACTTTTGAAAATGTTCCCAGATATATTCACTGCAGAATGGCTTTTGTCAGGTTTTGGTGGTTCAATCCTTACTCTACTAATAGTAATAATCTGGGCATCATTCTCTCCAGAAAAGTAAGGAACCACAAACTTATCGAATTTCTTTTTATAAATTTTTTGTTTCAAAGGTAAAGTACATATCAATTTCCTGTACATTAATAATAAGTCAATAAAAACTGAGCTTAAGCACCCTGAGGGAAATAATTGAAATTAAAAATTGATCTACATGTTCACTCAAAATATAGCATTGATTCAGCTAACTCTATTGATTCAATAATTCACAGATGCATTCAAGAAAAAATTGATGGCTTCGCATTAACAGATCATGATACAATGAGAGGCTTAGAAGAGGTAAAAAAAAGTGACCAAGTCTTGATAATTCCTGGAGTAGAGATTTCAGCTAAAGGAGCTCATATAATCTGTTTAAATCCGACAAAATTAGTCAACGCAAAGCTATCCATTAAAGACACAGTAGATCAAATTCATAGCCAAGGTAGTTTAGCGATTTTAGCTCACCCTTTTAGTTTACCAAAAAGTTGGGTGCATACAAATACTATTTTTAAAAATAAATTTGATGGGATTGAAACAAAAAATTCGTCACAGCTTCCCTTTCATCTAATGGAAAAATATAATATTAAGCTTGCAGAAAGCCTAAATTTGCCTAAAACAGCTGGCAGTGATTCTCATATCCCTGAAACAATTGGAAAAGCATACACAATAATTGATACTGCTTCAAAAAACATTGATGACATCATTAAAGCTATTCAGATGGGAAAGACAGAGACATATGGTTGTGGAATTACGTTAGGAGATAGATTAGTTAAAATAAAAAGACTCTTATTTAAAAATTAATTTATAAATTCAATATTTTGGAGGTTTAATTGTACCTCAGTCTTAGTTTCAGGGTTTACATTTGGTTCCATTTCATAAAGATCAGAAGAAAATTTTAGTTCATCATGACCAAAGGGAGTATCTAAACCTGTTAAAAATATGACTACTTTCAGATAATTAGTTACTGATGAATTAATTTTTGAATCCCAGAGGATCATGCTATTTTTTTCTAGTTTTTTAGTAATTTTTTCTGAAGCCTCGACAGCTTCATCTAGGGTAAAATCTCTTCCTCCAGTAATTTCTATTAATGCACCTTTCACTTGTTTGTAACCAGAAATCAGCATAGTGTTATGCAGGGCATTAGTAGCTGCGTCTTCGACTCGATTAGGAGTTTGACTTTTTGAAACTCCTACAACTGACCAGCCTCCATTCATGAAAAAATCATATAAATCAGTTTTATCAAAATTCATCATAGTTTGTTGATTAAAAATTTTAATAATTTCACTTACAATATTACAAATATTCTCATTATTAATCTGTGTAATTAATTCGAAAGGTAATTGTGGAAAAGCTTCTAAAAAGTTATTATCATTTAAAATTATTGTTGTATTTGTAATTTTTCGTATTAAATTTATGTTTTTGATAGCTTCATTATATTTTAATAATTCATGTTTGAAAGGAATTTTTACAATGCCAATAAGAAGGGCCTTTTTGAGTAGAGATATCTCAGAAATAGCAGTTATTACATCAGAGCTTAATTGTTCACTTAAATCAGTAATAAAAATTAAAACATCGCCAGTATTTATTGAAGGAATAAAATTATCAAGATAGCTAATTACACCATTTAAAATTTTATTTGATTGCTCACTTTTTTCAAGGATTGATGTATTTTGATAAGATAAATCATATTTTTTATTCATTTTTTTCCTATATACTGAAACAATTTTGGTCGTTAATGGGATATATTCAACATTTTTAATATCTTGATTCGATAAATAATTTAAAACATTAATACCAAATCTACCTACACCAATTATTTTACAAATTGTTTCATTTTTTACTTCCAAGTTTTTTAAAGGATCAGAAATTATTTTATCGATTAATACCATTTAAAGCAAACTCCGATAATTATTGAAGGTTTTGAGGTTGTACAATTTAATTATTAAATAATTCAATCTGTTTACTCAATCTAGTTTCAAATTTAAATAATAATCAAATATACCGAAAATTGATAAATTATTTCAATTTGTTAATTATTAAGATAATTAACTTTAATTTTTATAATAGACACGAAATTTTTCTAAAAAATTCCTACATTATAAAAATTAAGCATCAATAAAGTTTCTGATTTATTAAAAAAAAGGATTTTACTTAATAAATTATTCACATAGAAGTTTAAATATTGATTTAATGTTTTTTTAACTGATTGATAAGTGATATTTAAAAATTCATTAACAATTACATTCTTTTAAGAGGATGGATTTTATTTAACCTCATGTTTTACCACATAAGAGATTGTCTAATGCTGTCGTAGAAGTATATGGTTGTAGTGCAAATTCTGCTGATGCTGAAATAATATCTGGGTTATTATGTGAAGCAGGCTACAAAGTTGATGATATTGATAAAATTGATGTGATGATACTTTTAACATGCATAGTAAAAACTCCTACCGAGAATAAAATTACTAAAAGAATTCGAGAATTAGTCAAAGAAGGAAACCCATTAGTTGTTGCAGGTTGTATGCCTCAGGCACTTAAAACCATGGTTGAGGAATTAGCCCCCAGTGCCAGCATGGTTGGTCCA
>VGJH01000200.1 GCA_016867505.1 Candidatus Bathyarchaeota archaeon | reverse complement strand
TGACCAAGCATACAGACAATTGGCTGGCGAATAGGCATAATGCTTCCCCGCCATTGGGTAAGAAGCTCTTCCTATTAATCTATTCTTTCTGAAATAAAAAAGGTCTTAAAAAGTGTGAGAGACTAATCAATTTTTTTGATAAGCTCAATTAATCTATTTCTACGTTCAATATTATCTGGAACGTTCTCAGTGTCATTAATTATTTTTAAAGCTTCATTAAAATACTCTTTAGCTTTATTTTTATCACCTTTTTCTTGATATAACCCACCTATTCTTCGGACATTTCTAAAATGTACTAATTTTTCATTTTCCGAAAAATTTGTGTAATTAATTTTTAGGCTTTGAATGTTTTTAATATAATCATAATTATTTGTTAAGAGATTTTTATTATTCTGAATAACGGTGTGACCTGTAATAATGGTTTTTGGATCAATTTTCGTATATTCCTCAAGGCTAGTCTGCCATTCTTTTAAATTTAAGAGGTTGATTTGTGGAAAAGGTGATTCTAAGTTGTCTCCAACAAATAATACCCTATCAACTTGATCCCAGCAACTTGCGCTATCACCTGTGTGTCCAGGAGAGTGAAAGAACTCAATTTTATCCTCTGGTAGAGTTAATTTTTTACGGAAAAGAAGGTTAGGTAGCGTTATTTTCACTTCCCCTCTTTGCATTTTTTCATATCTAGTCAGTGATTCTTTCCCTTGAGTTTGAATTCGTTTATAGGAAGAATCATGTGCAATAATCCAGCTATCTGAGAATTCTTGATTACCCCAATAATGGTCATAATCAGCATGACTGTTAAAAACAATAAAGGGTTTATCAGATATTCCTTCTTCAAATAACTTTTTCTTAGTTTCTTTTACAACGTCAGGTCCTAGATAAGTATCTAAAAAAATGATGTGTTTATCACCATTAATCACATAGATATTCGTAAAATATGGTTCGGTAAAAGAGAAGAGATAGCCTCTTGAATTAACTCTTTGAAATTCCATGAAATAAATTAAACTGAACAACCTAATAAGAATGGGCCGAGCCGGACTTGAACCGGCGACCTCCGCGGTGTGAACGCGGCGTTCCACCAAGCTAGACTATCGGCCCTACAGCACAGATAGCATAGAACATTAAATAAAATTCTTTTCATATTAGAAACAAGATAAGTGATTGATATATCAATAGAAATTAAATTAATTATAATTCATTATTCGAATAATTTCATCTCCGAAACCACTGCATGATAGTAATTCTGCATCTTCTATCTGTCTGTGAAGGTCAAATGTCACTTTTTTTGATTCTATCGTTTTTGATACTGCTTGTTCAATTTGATCTGCAGCTTCATTCCAATTTAAATGTCTAAGCATCATCACTGCTGATAAAATTATTGAACATGGATTTGCTTTATCTAGGCCTGCATATTTTGGGGATGTACCATGAGTGGCTTCAAAAATGGCTTCGCCTGTTTCATAATTTATATTTACTCCCGGTGAAATTCCTAGCCCACCTACTTCTGCTGCAATTGCATCGCTGAGGTAGTCTCCATTTAAATTTAATGTAGCAATAATTTCATACTCTGATGGTCTTAAAAGTATTTGTTGAAACATCTGATCTGCAACCCTATCGTTAATAATAATCATTTTATCAAAGTTTGTTTCAGTTAATTGATTTAAAACCTCGGATATTGTGTCTTCATTGGCATTAATACCGAGATAACCAAGTTTATTCATTATTTCTTTTACACTAATACCAGGATTATTTCTTTTAATGCTTAAAACATTGTATTCAAGCTCTGTAACGATTTTATCCCTAAATTCATTTTTTGCTACTTCATATCCCCACACCATAAAAGCGCCTTCAGTGAATTTCATTATATTTCCTTTATGAACGAGGGTGATTCTTTTATTGCCATGACGTATTGCGTATTTGATCGCTGCTCTTACAAGTCTTTTTGAGGCTGATTCTGTCACTTGCTTTATACCAATTCCTGAATCATTAGGTAAAGTGACTCCAATTTTTTTTAAAACTGTACGAATATAATTTGCTTCATTAGAATTATATTCCCATTCTATTGCGCAATAGACATCCTCAGTATTTTCTCTAAATATGGTTATATTTACATTCTCAGGATTTTTGATAGGTGATGGAACTCCTTTATACCAACGGTTAGGTCTTATACAGGCATATAAATCCAGTTGTTGTCTCAAAGCCACATTTAAACTCCTATAACCCTCACTAATTGGAGTTGATAATGGCCCTTTAATTCCAATTTTATGTATTTTGAATGCATTTATTGTTTCTTTAGGTAGCATTATTTTTTGGATTTGATCTACGGATAGGTTCTTAATAGAATTGTTTCCTACCTCAGATATAGATACTGCATCCTCGCCTGCATACACTCTTAACCAGTTTATTCTTTTTTTATCCCCATAGCTTTTTTGAATAGCAGAATTTACTACTTTAATCATCACAGGAGTAATATCTCTTCCAATACCATCGCCAATAATATATGGAATTGTAGGGTATTCTTCAACAAATGTTGAATTTTTATCTATTAAGGACATTTAGGAACCTCCATATTTTTTTCTAATAAGCTCCATTTTTCCTCCAGCCCTTATTATTTCTATTTCAGAATTACTTAATTCATGTTTAACAGAACAATTTTGGCTCGAAGAACTAACTGTTTTCAATTTTTCTAAATTTGAGATATCTAAATCAATTTTTTCTCCTTCCGATATTACATCATAGTCATTAACATTAGTAAAAATTAGTGGAAGGACTCCAAAATTGATTAAATTTGATGCATGTATTCTTGAGTAACTCTTTGCGATTATAACATTAATCCCTAGATAACGTGTTGTTATAGCTGCGTGTTCACGACTGCTTCCTTGACCATAATTTTCTCCTGCAACTATTAATCCACCGGGTAAATTCAATGCTTTATTATAGAAGTCTTTTTGAATGTTGCTGAACATGTATTTCGATATTTCCGGTATGTTGCTTCTTAGTGGAAGAATATGAGCATTTGCAGGTAAAATATCATCGGTGGTGATATTGTCACCTATTTTCAGTAAAACTTCTAAAAATTTGTGGGGTAT
>VGJH01000199.1 GCA_016867505.1 Candidatus Bathyarchaeota archaeon | reverse complement strand
AAAATTAAGAACAAGACAAAATATGGATAACCATAATGTGATCAGCTTCACGGTTTTTTAAATGAAACATAGATGTCAGCTTCTAGCATTGTATTATTTTTATAAAAGTGGTGAGTGAAGTAAACATTACCATTATTATCTACGCTTGGTTCACCAGCAAGAGGTGAGAACATTTGTGTTGGTTTCGTCCATTCTCCATTAATTCTCTCTGATCTCCAGATTCCATAATCTTTTGAGAACCATAATTCTTTGCCATTTTCAGTTATGCAAGGCCATCCTTCATTTCCTGCAGAATTTATTAATGACAGATTCACTGGATAATCCCAAATCTCATTTACTTTTTTTGAAACCCAGATATCATACCCACCTAAACCATCAGATCTTGTTGAATGGAAATATAGCTCCCTTCCATCAGATGAGATGTGTAGTTCACCAGTTGAGTATTCAGCATATTTCAATTCCTGATCTGCGTTAACCCAATTCACCCATTTCCCGTTAATATACTGTGCTTTAAACCAGTGGATTCCAGTATAACCTTCCCTGGCACTGCAGAAATACATGGTGTTATTCTGAACAAATTCTGCACCATCTAATGCAAGTTTTCCAATATCCTGTAGAATTATCCTTTCAGGTTCCTGCCATACATCTCCTACTTTCTTCGAAACATAGATGCCAGTAACTTGATCAATTACTTGTTTTTCTGCTGGGACCCTAACATCAGGCGTGAAAAAGAAGTATAACGTGTTACCATCAGGGAGAATAAAAGGAGAGTCTTCACCACCAGCAGTATTAACTTTCCCTTTAATTGGTATAGGATCATAATATAACTCAGAATATGATTTAGGTGGATTAGCATCCATCGAAGGAATGATTTTAACAAGATCCTTCGGAATCTTGCTCTCCCTAGATGGCAAAACTATGTTATTATTTCTAGTTAAAAGGAAGGTTCCAATGGGTATGAAGACGAGTAAACCAAGTATTAGAAAAATATGTGTTTTTGAAATTCTCATGAAATAGAATGTGATTTATTTAAAATAAGTTTTAGGGAGAAAAGAAATTCATATGCAAGGTATAGATTATAAGTGAATGATTAATTCAGTTCTCTTCGATTTAGGAATTACTCTAATAAGATACTACCCAAAAGACGAGTTCACAACAGTTCTTTCAGAAGCAATTAACGAGTGTCAAAAATACTTGATATCAATTGGTATAAACTTTCCAAAAGATGAACTCTGGGAAAAGGTAAAAACTGAGAATTATGAGTCACCAGATTACAAAGTTAGGCCACTTGAAGAGAGGTTGAAAGTAATATTCAACATACAAGATTCGGATTTACTAGAAAAACTATGTGAAATCTTCATGTCACCCATTTTTTCACTCGGTGAAACGTATGATGATGTTAAGCATGTTTTAAATTTGTTACATGAAAAAGGCTTGAAAACCGCAATAGTCTCTAACTCTCCATGGGGCAGTCTCTCAAATTTATGGATGCATGAGCTTCATAGACGTAAGCTAACGCCATTAATTGATGAAGCTGTTTTTTGCAGGGATGTTGGCTGGAGAAAACCCGACCAAAGGATTTTCAAGTATACACTGACCAAGTTAAAAAATGATGTAAGTCAATGCATATTCGTCGGTGATGATCCACGCTGGGATGTAATCGGTCCAAGCCAGTTAGGAATGAAGTCAATTTTAATTGATCGAACTAAATCAAATCCAGATGCAATCCATGATCTATTTCAAATATTTAATTTTTTGAAATAAAGATTTGATTTAATCTTATTTTAGCAACTGAAGATAATCGAACGGGATCTTTGGATCAGCTGTCTGAGCTCTTGTCTTGAAGAGGTCGGTGTATTTTAATCCTGATCCTGTGTTGAATAGCACCACTTTTTCATCTTTATCAATCTCACCTGAGTCAACCATTTTACGTAATGCTGAGACTGTTGCTGCACCTTCTGGGCAGGCAAATATTCCTTCAAGGCAACCAATCTTTCCAACATCATCTAAAAGCTCCTCATCAGTTACTTGCACAGCTTTACCACCACTCTCTCTAACTGCCTTAAGGATGAGAAAATCCCCTAAAGCTTTAGGAACCCTAAGCCCCGCAGCTATGGTGTTAGCTCCGACACAAAACTCAGACTCGGTTTTTCCCTCCTCAAAAGCCTTAACAATTGGATTACATCCCTGAGCTTGAACCGAAACCATTCTAGGACGTTTGGAATCTATGAAGCCCAATTCTTCAAGCTCATCAAAAACCTTCCACATCCCAATTATGCCTGTCCCTCCACCAGTTGGGTATATGATTACATCAGGGAGCTTCCAGTCCAACTGCTCAGCTATTTCAAGTCCCATAGTCTTCTTTCCTTCAACTCTATAAGGTTCAGCTAAAGTTGCTACATTAAACCATCCCATTACTTCGTTTCCATCTTTCACAAGCTTTCCCGCATCACTGATAAGTCCTTTGACTAGCACAACCTTAGCTCCAACTGCTTCGCATTCAACAATATTCACTCTGGGAGCATCCTCTGGCATGAAGACATAAACATCCATGCCTGCTCTTGCGCCATAAGCAGCCATTGCCCCAGCAGCATTCCCAGCTGAAGGCAATGCAACTCTCTTAACTCCAAGTTCCTTTGCTTTACTAATAGCAGCGGACAACCCCCTTGCTTTAAAACTCCCCGTGGGGATAATTCCCTCCTCCTTAACCCAGAGATCTTTAAGCCCCAATGATTCGCTAAGCCTTTCAACAGGAGTTAAGGGAGTCCAGCCTTCTCCTAAAGTTATTATATTTTTTCGTTCTTTAATTGGCATTAGTTCAAAGTATCTCCACATTGAAGATACCCTGCCAACCAGCTCGCGTTTACTGAGAGTCTCTTTTACTTTCTCTAAATCGTATCGTGCAAATAATGGTTTACCACATTTCAAACAGACAGTCTGGAGCTTTTCAGATTCATAAATAGCTCCACAATAGGAACATTCAAGATGAGTCAACTGGTTCATGATGCATAACCAAGTAGATGTTAATTAATTAAGTTAAAACTCTATTCTAAACACTAAATTGGTCATTATATTTAAGCAAAGTAAAGTGGATTTGATAT
>VGJH01000198.1 GCA_016867505.1 Candidatus Bathyarchaeota archaeon | reverse complement strand
CGGGCTGTTTTTTGGTAGATTTTTTTCAGGATATGGGTGTCGAAGGACTCCATGGTGTCTTTGTGTCTGTTTTGATCTTTAAGTTTAACTGAGTGGGTGAAAAAACAGGTTAATCAAAATCCTCGATATTAGTATTATAAATTTTTGGGTATATATACAGCATAAAAATCCAGTGAATAAATTATAGGCTTAAAACCTAAAAATCATATTTTTCCTTCTTCTAAAAGTTTAACAAGTTTCTCGACATTATTAAGGTCTTCAAAAGTATTAATATAATGTTGCGTATTGATTCCTAATGCATGGAGCCATGGAGATACAAATACTCGAGCGAGAGGTCCTCCCATGAAACATAGTGGTTTAATACTGGACAAAAAAAGAACTCCAGCAGTTTCTAATTTATATTTTTTTATCAAATTAGCTACTTTTTGTATTGTTTGATCAATCTCCCCTTCTGTTGAATCCTTCCAGAATAGGCCATTCATAATTTGATATCGCTCCAAATTTTAATTATCCTTTTATTCTTAAAAAGCTTTTTACACACCAGGATTTAATTTAATCCTTGTTGTGGAATTATGGAACAAACTAATTTAGCTAATAAGATTAAGCCAAGCCAATATTTAGCGGGGATAATTCTAGCTAATGCACCTGTTTTTATTTTCAACTCATTTCGAGATACAATATTTGCTAATGTAGATTTTATAACTTATATGGGGGCTATTATTTTATTAATTTTTAGTTCAAGTTTTTTATCGGGATATTTACTTGCCCGAAAAACAAGTGAAATATATCAAAGATCAGGGCTCACTTTAGGGCTTCTTTCTTATTTAACATATCTTATTTTCTCTTGGTTATTTGGAATAGGTATATTACCTTTTGAGTCTGCTGCATCGCTAACATTTTTTGTGATTGGTGCGATTTTAGGAGCAAAATTTTCATTAAATAAAAATCATACCATAAAAAGACTATAGTAAATTATTAGATATGATTAGGGTTTCTAGAAAAAGGATTTCAGATTGTTTTAGAGGTGAAAGTAACTAGATTATTAAAAAAATATTAAAAATCAATTAATGTTCAATTATCTCAGCATTTGCTCTAGGAATTGTTACAATTGATCCGTCATTTAATTGTGCTTCAAGGACTCTTACATAAGATTCGGATTCTAGTTGCATTAAATTAACTGGAAGGCTTGAAACTTTAGCAATTTCACCGAAGTAGGGTTCTCTAATTATTCTTATTGGTGTGCCAATAACCATTCCTGAAGCTAGTTCTTCAGATTTTTCTTCATAGGTTTGTTCGTGAGGTATGATAATTTCAGGCCTCATAACACCTGCCCTTATTTGTGTTGTCCCATTTATATGAGTTAATATACCATCAAAATCTTTTAGTAAGTTAAAGGTAACTTCAGACATGTTCATTTGACCAAATCCCTCAGTTATTATTAATGTAATTCCAAGTCCCTCTTGTCCTGTTATGGCTACTCCTAAATCTCGTCCCATGAAGTTTTTTAGATCAATATGACCTACTCCCCCAGCAATAATTCCGTTAACACCTATCTCAACGGCTTTTCGTAGAGCATCAAGGGTTACAAGAGAGCCAACTACTAAAATACACCCTTTATCTTCTGCAGATAACATATTTGAATCTAATTTTTCAGCGTTAGAGTTTACCTTTATTTTTAAAGGCCCATGGATTTCTCCTCCTATACCAAAAATACCCTGAATTATTACTCCTCGGGTTTGGATTGTTACAATTTCATTTTTTGTTGTTTTATGTACTTTTCCAGGAACATAAGCATTTAAATGAATTGGTATCGGGTCACCCCTTATTATTACTTGACCGGTTGTTTGTGATATGGATTCAATAATTCCGTTAACTGGTGATGGAATTTTGTTCTTAAATAATCCAAAAAAACTGCTTGATACTGCAATATCCTCACCTTTCTTAACAGGATCTCCAATTTTTTTAACCATATATTGTCCAATTTCATCTGCTAAGATGTTTAAATGAATAGCAACTTTTACAATTGTTGGATCACCAGAAATAAAAGTTCTTGCGACTATAGTATCGTGGATTACAGAGTCACCTTCTTTAACAAGAATTTCACCAGGTATAGGTAATCTACGTTCTTTAATTATTGTTTCTGATCTTTTTACTTTGAGACCAGGAGTGTATGCATGAGCTTGGGTTGATTCTTTATCTGACATTTTACCATCATCTCCTTTATATTTTCTCTAAGCTTTCCTTTGAGTATACACCCAAAGTATTATACCATTTAAACAAAGTATCTCTTCTTTTCTTATCTTCACTAGGAATTTGTAGAGGTCTACCTCTCCCATCTAATATGATTCCTACTTCGCCACCCATAATTTTATTTGTGTACACTAATTCAGCTTTGTCGCTTATTAGAAAACCTTTCTTTGGGGTTACAGTAATATTAGCCTCAGAACCAGTTGGTAAGGGTACACATTCAATATCTCCGAATTTGATATTTTTATCGATTGTTGATCCGTCAGGCATTTCAATTTCTACATTCATTACCTCTGTTCCTTCAGGTGCCACCCCTCTCGGGGCAATAACTGTTCCAAGCCTTAATAAGCAGTCCTTATCAAAAATTTCCCAAGCAGCTTCTTGATTTACAGTTGAAAAGACACCAAGATGGGGCATCATAAAGACACTATCTTGATATATTCTAGTCACACCTTCAGGTTGAAAACTATCAGTTAATATTATTAATGATTGTATTCGTCTTGGAGCATGACTTAACAAACCCCCGGTTCCAGCCAAGACATCAATATTTAAAGTGTCGATATAAGTTTGAGCAACTTCTTGTTTAAACATATCAGATACGGTCCTTGCTATTTGTATCCCTTTTAATCTTGTAGCTATACTCTTATGATGATTAAAACCTAATCTAAGAGCTTCTCGTGCAACAGCGTGTTCAGTTAAAAGATCTTTTAGAGTTTGAGGTATTGTTGTAGGTCTAATCATCTTATTTGAAAGTTGACCCCCTAATTCGTCAGGATTTATTTCAAAAGGAAGCCATCGCATGATATTCTCGATTGTTGCTTCTTTTAATACGTTGCAAATGCTATAACTCATACC
>VGJH01000197.1 GCA_016867505.1 Candidatus Bathyarchaeota archaeon | reverse complement strand
TGAGTCTACCTTCTGATTCAATCTTTATAGTTTCAGGTACCTTAAACCAGAGCTTACCCGTTGCCAATGCAGCGCCCATATCTGTTGATCCTATTCCTGTAGCAAATGCTCCAAAAGCTCCATGTGTACAAGTATGACTATCAGCACCAACAAGCAACATCCCAGGATAGACATGGCCTTTTTCTGGTAACACTTGATGGCAAACACCGACATTAATGTCATAAAATGTAGTCATCTGTTCATTTTTTGCTATTTCTCTACATTGTTTATGTAAAAGTGCATTTTGGATGTTCGTGCTTGGTGCAATATGATCTAATAAGAAAATTACTTTTGATGGATCCCAGACTTTTTTTACTCCCATTTCCTTCATTGAATTATAAGCTAAAACTGCAGTAAGATCAGGTGCCATTGCTAAATCGATATTAGCTTTAACAATTTCTCCTGGTTCAACTTTTTTTAGTCCTGAATGTTCTGCAAGAATTTTTTCGGATATTGTATAACCCAAACAGTTATGCTCCTTTTTTCTCCATTAGTTGATTCATGCCTTTTAATATTGCCTCTACACTTGCCATCACAGTGTCACCGTTAACACTACTTGCAGTAATGAATCTTCCATCACTACGTAAAGCAACTGTGACATCAGCTACTGCATCGGTTCCCCCTGTGATTGCTTTCATCATGAATTTTTCTAATTTGATATCTGCAAAAGCATCAACAACTGCTTTTATTGCATTTATACTGCTATCAATTGGGCCATTACCTACGCCAGAACCACTATATTCTTTTCCATCGACTTCAATCACTACTGAAGCAGTTGGCTTAACAGTGTTTCCAGTCACAACAACTAATTGTTTTAATTTCACACGATCTGTACTAACAATATTCATGATATTTTTAGTAATAGCATACAAATCAGTGTCTGTTACACTTTTACCAGAATCACCGAGTGACTTTACTTCTTGAGCAATTTTTTTAAGCTGATCTTTATTTGGTTTGAGCCCCATCTCAGTTATCATGCTTTCTATACCGTGACGACCAGCATGTTTACCAGCAACGATGCGTCTTTTTCTACCTACAAATTCTGGTGATAAGATTTCATAATTCCCAGAATGTGATAGAATGCCATGCACATGTATCCCCGACTCATGTGCGAAAGCATTATCACCGACAATTGGAGTTGTAGGCGGTAGATAGATTCCACTTAGCCTTTGAATTAAGTCTGATGTTTCTGAAAGTTTACTATAATTTAGCCCAGTCTCAATTTCATATTGGGCAGCAAGGCAAACTGCAACCTGTTCTAAGGAAGCATTTCCAGCGCGTTCACCTAAGCCATTTACACAAACATGGCATTGTTCTGCTCCCCCCTCAACTGCAGCTAAAGTATTCGCCACAGCCTGGCCTAGATCGTTATGCGCATGTGCACTTAGAGGAACTTTTATATGTTTTTTTAACTCACTGAAAAACTCGAAAGTCATTCTTGGTGTCATAACACCAACAGTGTCTGGAATGTTTAGAACCTCTGCGCCAGCATCTTCTGCGGTATTACATGCTTGAATTAAAAAGTCCATGTCAGTTCTTGTAGCATCTTGTGGACTAAATTCAACTCTTAAACCATGAGATTTAGCATATTCAATGCCTTGAATGGTTTGCTTAAGTACTTCATCTCGATTAATTTTCATCATAGTTTGAATATGTAAATCGCTTGTACTGATGAATAAGTGAATATAAGGTACATCACACCAGAGAACTTTATCAATATCCTCCTTAATTGGACGTGCTAAACTACAAACTATACTTTTTAAACCTTCATGAGCAATTTTTTTGATAGACTCAGCTTCTCCTTCGCTTGATATAGCGAATCCAGCTTCAATTTTTGCCACACCTAACTCATCCAGTTTTTTAGCAATCTCGATTTTTTCGTCGATAGTATAAGTTAATCCCGGAGTCTGTTCACCATCTCTTAAAGATGTGTCAAAAAACATAACTCTTTTTGGTGGATTAATTTTGCTTAGTGTTTTAAATTGACTTAGATAGAATTCGTTTTTACTCAATGAGTTCACCAGGTATTTTTATGAATCATGTGACGAATTCATTTATAAAGGGTATGAGCAAAGAAAATTACATATACTCTAAAATTTTGGGTATGTTTTTATTTAATTGATTAACCCGATTTTTAGGAATGCAATATCACTTAATACTTACTGAACGATGCAATCTAACTTGCAAATATTGTGGTGGAACTCGTCATATTGAAGGGCTTCCATTAGATAGAACCTATAATATTGATGATCTTGTAAAATTTCTAAAAAAAGATCCAAACCCTGTTATAGGCTTTTATGGTGGTGAACCTCTTCTTGCATCAGATTTTTTATATAAAACCATGGATAAGATTGAAGCAATCTTCACGTTACAGACTAATGGCATTCTCTTAAATAAAATTGATAAAAAATATTTGAATCGAATGAATTCAATTTTAGTTTCTATCGATGGTGGGAAAGAAATCACTGATTTAAATCGTGGTTCAGGTGTCTATGATAAAGTAATTGAAAATTGTAAATTAATGCGTGAACGAGGTTTTTATGGAGATTTGATTGCCCGAATGGTAATCTCTGAGAAATCAGAGGTTTATAGAGATGTAACGCATTTAATGAACCTTGAGAATCCAAAGTTTGACCATATACACTGGCAACTTGATGTATTTTGGTCTCAAATCCCAGATTATGCAGATTTTGAAAAGTGGTTAAATAATTATGAGGGTGGTATATCGAAGTTAGTGAAGGTTTTTGAGCATGATCTGGATGAAGGAATAATTCATGGGTTAGTGCCCTTTATCCCCGTATTAAAAACATTAATTTCTGGTGAACCAGTTCCCTATATTAGATGTGGCTCAGGGAGAAATTCATTCACCATTCTCAGCAATGGTCAAGTGGATGTCTGTCCAATTGCACCAGAGCTCTCATACTCTAATGTTGGCAATATTTGGGATTCTACGCCTGATAATATTAGAGACTCTTCACCAATAGGTGAACCATGCAGTATTTGTGATATCAAATGGGTCTGTGGTGGACATTGCCTTTTTGCTAATAAGACTATGTTCTGGGTTAGACCTCT
>VGJH01000196.1 GCA_016867505.1 Candidatus Bathyarchaeota archaeon | reverse complement strand
AACAACAATAAAAACATAGCATTAATTAAAAAACACCAAACTAGGGTCCTAATTTATGAATTTTCTAATCACCCATTTTTATAAATCTTCTTTAACTATATGTATATGATATGTCTGAAGAGATGGTACCTTTTAAGGAAGCTGAAGCCCAAGTTAAAGTGGTGACAATACGCTTAGCGCTTCTCCATCTGGCTTTCTCTAAAACCATTGTTGAATCCTTAGGATGGGATCAAGGTAAACAGTTGATACTTGATTCAATAAAGAGGTATGGAGAATATGTTGCAGAAAGAACAAAGAAGGGACAACAAGGATTACCAAAGTACGGATTCTGGGAACAGAGGGAAGGTAAACCACCTTTATGTGAATTAGGTAAGGTTATGCTTGAGATGGGTGAACCAGAAATTGGGTCTTTATACTGCTTAATTGATCCAGCTAAAACAATGGCTGCTGACATTAATACAAAGCTCATTCATTCTAAGAACATGATTCTAGGAGATGATGAATGCCAATTTGTTAATGTATCAACAACGGATGAGGATAAAGCAAATTTTGAAATAGGTAAAGATTGGTTAATGGTTGACCCAATAATCGCTAAAAAATTGAGTAAGAAAAAATAAAAAAAATTTAATCAATTTTTCATGTTTCATAATGAATCTAAAATTTTTTATCGGGTGCAAACTTAATACCAATTAAACATGTATGACACAATAATCAAGAATGGCAAGATAATCGATGGGACAGGGAATCCATGGTTTAAAGCTGATATAGCTATTGAGAAAGGACGTATCACACAAATTGGGAAAAACCTTGCTAATTCAGCTGACAAAATAGTTGACGCTACTGGACTCATTGTTTCTCCTGGCTTCATTGACATGCATAGCCATTCTGATCTAACTCTCCCCATACACAAGTATGCTACAAGTTCCCTCACGATGGGTTTAACCACTGAAGCAGTGGCTAACTGTGGACACCTCCCAGCTCCCTTAACTGAAAAGAATCTTGAACATCAACGAAAACAGATTAGCCAGTTTTCTTATGTTGACCCAAATCAGGTTAATTTTGAATGGAAAACCATCCCCGAATACTATGAGTGGCTAAGAAAACGTGGAATTGGTAACAATATTGTCCCCTTCTTTGGTCACGGAGCCTTAAGAAGAGCGATTATGGGTAAGGAAGAGTTTGGAGGGGAAAGAAGAGTTCCTGAAGAAGCTGAGATGAATGAGATGCTTCGAATCGCTGAAGATGCAATGATCTGGGGAGCTAAAGGCATGACTACTGGCCTCTCCTACGAGCCTGGACGCAACTCATATACGGAAGAGATCATTGAACTCTGTAAAATTGTGGCAAAATATGATGGAGTCTACATGTCTCATCTACGCTTCGGAGGAGCCATGATGGCTGATGCCACTATGGAGCACATAGAGATAGCTGAAGAATCAGGAGTAACCGCGGTTGCTTCACATTATAAGGCAAGGGTAAGCGGGAAAGGACCACTACCAGCTGAACTATTCAAACTTATTGAAGCAGCAAGAAGCCGTGGCACAGAAGTCATACTTGACACATATCCATGGGATAAATCTCAGGCAGGTAACTTTGCTTCTCCACTAGTTCCACCTGGTGAGAACTGGTCAATTGATCAGTTAATAGATAAACTGAAGGATCCAGAACAGAGGAAGAAAATCGAGGAAGATACATTAGAGAGAGCAAAAAAATCAGCCGAGTTTGGGGCTGAACTTAGAAGAAGAAGTAGGAGAAGAGGTATCCCGGATAAGCAGAAAGAAGAGAAGCCTCCACCTATAGTGGTTGGTTCGGGTGCAATAGTATTCAGTTTAAGGCATCCAGAATATCTAGGAAAAACTTTAGATGAAATAGCCAAAATTAGAGAGACAGAACCGATTAAGGCTCTAATTGATCTAGTTATAGAGGACGAGGGATGCACAAGAGTTACAGGAACTATGGAAGAAGATGATGTACAAGAGATAATGAAGTATCATGTTACCTCCATATCCACTGACGCTTGGGCTCTTGATTGGTTTCCATCATTACGGATGCCAAGTGGATTACTACCGCATCCAAGAAATTATGCTACGTACCCAAGAGTTCTTGGACACTATGCTAGAGATCTGAAACTTTTCTCTCTTGAAGAAGCTGTTAGAAAAATGACTTCCCTCCCTGCTCAGGGATTGAAAATTAAACATCGTGGATTAATCAAAGAAGGTTACTGGGCAGATATTGTGGTTTTCAATGCAGAGACTATTACAGAAGGAGCAACTTATGCTCAGTATAGATACCCTGAAGGCATCGAATGCGTGCTCGTTAACGGCGAATTAGCAGTTGAAAAAGGAGTCAGAAACAAGACACTCTCTGGGCAAATCCTATCAAAAATCAAATAAATTTGTTATGAAAGTAAATATTCTATATTTAAATAATCAGGATATTAGTAGGTTTTATTCATTTAATCAATTCATTCAACAACAGTAAATCAATGATGTTAGCAAATGACAACCCAAAATGGAATGATAAGCTTGAAGTAACTTACTTAGATTTAGTGAAGTATCAGTATCAAGGACTAATCTCTCTCGTTAAACAGCTTGAAACCACCTTAGGGGAAGAAAAGACTAGAGCATTATTGGGAGAAATTTATTTAAGTTATTTAAAGGAGTGGGCTAAGAATTTTGTTAAAACTAATCCTATTAATAACATGGAGGACTTTATTAAAGTAAAAAGAAGTTTCGGTTCTCCTAGAAGCCACCAATTAGAGGTAGTAGAAGCAAAATCAACTAGCTACAAGGAAAATTATTCATCGTGTATTTATGCTAAAGTTTTCAGAGATCTTGGGGTTCCCGAGCTAGGTTATATAATGTTCTGTGCAACAGACTTTCCATTAGCTCAGCTATTAAACCCAAAGCTAAAACTTGAAAGATCAAAAACCTTGATGCAGGGAGATGAATGCTGCGATTTCCACTATATATGGGAGAATAAAGAGTAAATAAAAACCAGGTAAAGTCTTTCATCATTACTCACTTTTTGATTTAGAAAATATGTTTGATGATTAGCATTAATCTGATAGGCTACATTTTTTCTATTTCTGAAGCATTATATATTTGATTAATTATGTCGGGTGACATATTCTCTAAAGATGAGTAGT
>VGJH01000195.1 GCA_016867505.1 Candidatus Bathyarchaeota archaeon | reverse complement strand
ATTTGAAACCTTGCCTAATGAGAGACGATAACCTTGTACCAATAGTGAAATTGATTAGAGTTGGTGCTTCAAAGAGTCAAATAAAGGAAGCCTTTCTTGAAGCTACGAAAAGACGAGCACCATACTGGAGGCAATGAATGAGATTAAAAATAAAATATTTTGCCAGTATAAGAGAATGGACTGGTTTAAAAGACGAAGTAATGGATGTAAACGAAAATATTACAGCTGAAGAGCTTCGAAACTTGATAGTAAGGCGTCATAATAAATTAGAGATTGAAGGAAATATTCTCGTTGCTGTAAACGGAAGTTTTGTTGATACTAAATACTTTATTAAAGAATCTGATGAGGTTGCTTTATTTCCGCCAGTGAGTGGAGGGTAAAAAATGATAAAGATTACTCAAGAAGATTTTTCGGTAGATGAAATTTTGAAACAACTAAAGAATGATGATGTGGGTGCTTTAGTTACTTTTCTAGGTGTTGTAAGAGGAGAGTCATATGGACAGCAAATTGAGCTGATGGAGATTGAAGTATATCCTGAGATGGCATTTAAACAGTTAAATGAAATTCGTGTCAATGCCTTAGAACGTTTTAGAGTAGATGATATTCACATTATTCATCGTTTTGGTTCATTAAAAGTAACTGAAAATATTGTTTTAATTGCTGTTTCTTCAGCTCATCGAAGTGAAGCTTTTGATGCATGTGAGTATGTTATTGATGAATTGAAAATGCGTGTTCCAATATGGAAGAAAGAACACACGAAAGATGGAACTTATTGGGTGGAGGGAAAGAAACTTGAGTAAAGACCCAATTAAAATGGTTGATATTGGAGAGAAGGATGTTGTTTTTCGTTCAGCTCAAGCAATAGGCTTCATTAAGTTATCTCAAAAAACCATTAATGAAATTATTAATGGAACAATTGCCAAAGGTGATCCATTAACTGTAGCTGAAATTGCTTGTATTCAAGCTGTTAAGAAAACTCCTGACCTTATTCCTCTTTGCCATAATATTCCTATAAGTAATGTTGATGTGAATTTTATAATTCTCGAAGACGGTGTTGAGGTTAGATGTCAAGTTAATTCCTATTACAAAACTGGTGTCGAAATGGAGGCGTTAACTGGCGTATCCATTGCTTTAGTAACTATCTGGGATATGGTGAAATATCTTGAAAAAAATTCTGAAGGACAATATCCTGCTACTTACATCAATGACATTCATGTTTTAGAAAAAAAGAAGGGAGTAGTTTGAGCCACCCTAGAGAAAAAAAAGTTAATGCTGGTTTTGGTTTAATAATTACTACTGATTCTAGAACTGAAAAAGAAGATGAAACAGGTAAGTCAGCAATTTCATTACTGAAAGAAAATGAACATAAAATTTTTCATTATTCTTTAATACCCAACGATCCTCAAAAAATTAAAAATGAGTTAACCCTTCTTCTCAAAGATAATTCAATAAATGTAATAATAACCAGTGGAGGTACAGGAATAAGCCCTAAAGACAAAACTGTCGATGCTTTAACTCCATTATTCCAAAAACAATTACCTGGATTTGGAGAGTATTTTAGAAAACTAAGCTACGATGAAATTGGTGGATCTGCAATAATGAGTAGAGCAATTGGTGGAATTATTGATGGGAAACTAATTTTTTGTTTACCCGGGTCAAAAAATGCAGTATTTTTAGCATTAACAAAAATAATTTTACCCAATTTAGGACATATGTTATGGGAGATAAATCGATAATGAAGCCATTCGAAAAACTAGTTCCCCGTTTAGATGCAATGAAAATAATAAATGAAAACATTCATCCAATTGCACGAACAGAAAACTTACCAATTAATGAAGCAGCTGGAAGAGTTTTATCTGAAAAAATTGTCGCTGATTTTAATGTTCCTCCTTTTGATCGAAGTGCAATGGATGGATATGCTGTTATTGCAGAGGATACAAATATAGCTAATGAAGCAACATCGGTAAAATTAAATCGTGTCGGAATTTTATACGCAGGTGAAAAAAGTGGTACAATATTACAAAAAGGCCAATGTATAGAAATTTCAACTGGCAGTCCTATACCTAAAGGCGCTAATGCTGTTGTTATGGTTGAATATACTAAAAGTCATCAAGATATAATAGAGATTTTTAGAAAAGTCAAGTCTGGAGAAAATATTGCACCTGAGGGTGAAGATATTAAGAAAGGAGAAATCATTCTGAAAAAAGGTGATTTTCTTACACCTGGGAAACTAGGTTCCTTGGCCGCATTAGGTAAAACTCATGTTAAAGTATTCGTTAAACCGAAAGTTGGTGTTTATAGTACTGGTTCAGAAATCATTGAACCAGGAACAATAGCAAAACTTGGTCAAATTTTTGATATTAACTCTTACACTCTCTCAGCGATTATTGAAGAAAATGGTTGTCTACCAATTAAAAAGGGAATAATCAGAGATGAAGAAAGCGTCCTAACAAAAGCAGTTTTAGAATCAAAAGAATTTGATCTTGTTGTATTTAGTGGAGGAAGTAGTGTAGGTTCAAGAGATTTATTAGGTAATATCGTAGAGACTCATGGTCAAGTATATTTTCATGGGCTTCAGGTTAAGCCAGGAAAACCCACGTTATTTGGTAAAATAAACAATAAACCATTGTTTGGTATGCCTGGGTATCCTACGAGTTGTTTGAGCAATTCTTATGTTTTTCTTATTCCTGCTTTGAGGAAGTTATCTCATTTACCACCAGTTAAAGAAAAGACTGTATCAGCAAAATTGTCAGATTCTATCAAGTCTGATGGTGGCAGGGAACAGTTTTTCACAGTTACAATAGTTGATGGCAAAGCTGTTCCTGTATTCAAACAAAGTGGAGATATTACTAGCATGGCGAATGCAGATGGATTTTTCATTATCCCAATTGGTATCACATCTTTAAATGCTGGAACTGAAGTAAATATAATATTATTTTATTCTTAAATGTTAAGAAATTTAAAACATTCATTTTAGTCTTTGTTTGGATTTTTCCAAATTATTCCTAATATTCCACCAAATAATGCTAATATGAATCCAATACCGAACCCACCAATTGCACTAATCCAGCTAGTAAATGAGGCAATTAAAATTATTGAGCCATAAGTAACATGCATTTTGGGGGTGGTTCTAAGTTTTAAAGCACAATAAAT
>VGJH01000194.1 GCA_016867505.1 Candidatus Bathyarchaeota archaeon | reverse complement strand
ATGGTATTAGTCAGTATGCTGCAGCTGAATTATTAAGAAGAGGAGATGTCGCAAAGCAAATTCCTAAAATGATTAAAGTCTACCGTAAAAAAAGAGATTTAATGCTTGAAATGATGGAAACCAATTTCCCAAAGAAAATAAAATGGGATGAACCTAAAGGGGGACTATTTTTGTGGGCGAAGTTTCCTAAAAATTATAATACAGATGAGGCGTTAAATGGCGCTATCCAGAAAGGTGTCAGTTATATTCCGGGAAGTGTATTTTTCACAAAATCAGTGCATAATTACATTAGAATAAACTATAGCTTACCAAGTGAGCAGGAAATTGTAGAAGGTATTCAAATTTTAGGAAAATATTTTAAAGAAAATATAAAATAATTTTTTTATGGGATTATACCAAAATCTTCTTTTAATGTATTCAATACTAGATGTGTTTTCGTTCTTTCCACATTAGGAATTGTTAAAACACCTTTGGTAAAATCACTTAAATCTTTTCTTGTCTTAAATTTAGCAATTATTACTATATCTGAATCACCCGTAATATTATAAACTGCACAAGATTGTTTTAATTTTGCAATCTCTTGACCAGTATCAATCATCTTGCCTTCTGAGACAATCACTTCGGTTATTGCTGTTAATTCATAACCAAGTTTTTCATAATCAAGTAAAGCAGAGTACCTTCGTATTATTCCTTCATCTTCAAGCTCTTTTATTCTTGATGCAACCGTTCCAGAAGAAACACCGATCCTTCGAGCAACCTCTCTAATCGATTGGCGACTATCTCTCAGATATTCTTCCAATACCCTCGCTGAAGTATCATCAGACATGTTAAATTCAATATTCATTTGAACATATTACAACTATAAATTTTTTCATTTGTAAGGATGATAAATAAATTTTTATAAATAAAAATTGAATATATAAGTAATTTTTTATAAAAAAATATTGGATTTAATATTCAACTGGAACTTTTTGCATAAGCTGGAAAAGTCTTAAAAAGCTTTTGCTATAACGCATAATGTTGTTCATATTACCTTTAAAGGTTAATTGACGGGTCATGATTGCGTTTCCACCATCAATTTCTCCTTTGTTGACTTTTACCCAGTTTTCGTATGGTCCTTCGAGACTGAAGTCTGTTTTTTCGCCCTCATTTAGAGCCCGGAGATCTTCAATCTTTCCACCATTGAATTTCACCCATATCGCAGGTAGATCAGTTTTATCAGCTACTTTAAATGTGAATGTTGCTACAAACAATTTGGCTTTAATACTGAATTCATTATCAGTATTAGCTATCTCCTGAACTTTTTTCCAATATTCTAAACTCAAGTACTCCATTCTATACACCTTAACTGTTCGAATAGTGGAGTTCTTAGATTTTAAATAGATTGCTATTTGATTTATAAATTACTTAAAAATTTATAAAAAGTATATTTATGAGACGGTTTTGTATAAAGTATTAATTTTGTTTTAAATTAATATTTTATTTTACGGATTAAAAATTAAAAAATAAATTCAAAATATTTGCTTTATTGTTGGTTACTTTCCCCAAACTTAAATAGGCTTGATTGCATTTTCTCATGAATCAATCTCGAGATGATTAATATGGATACTAAAGAGTCGCTTGACGCTATTCTTAACCCAAAGAGTGTTGCCATCGTTGGTGCTAGCAGTGATCCAATGAAGTGGGGTTACATGTTAGTTAACGCGATTAAAGTTGGTGGCTTCCAAGGGCAAGTTTATCCCATTAATGTGAGAGCTTCAGAGATCAAAGAGATACTGGGTTATCCGGTTTATGCAAATGTGAGAGATGTACCAGGCCCAGTCGACTCCGCTGTCATTGTTGTTCCCGCGCGTGTTGTACCAAGTGTTTTTGATGATATGGTAGCGAAAGGTGTGAAAGGCGCTGTCGTTATCACAAGTGGTTTTAGTGAAACAGGAGAAGAAGGTGCCAAAGCAATTGCTGATGTTAAAGCAAAAGCAGCTGGTAAACTCCGTTTTGTTGGTCCAAACTGTATGGGTGTTACAAGCAGCCAAGCAAAATATAGTGCATTAATGGTACCATTCCTTGCTGAATCAGGAGAGGTCGCATTTGTAAGTCAAAGTGGTGGATATGGTCTACAACTTTACCTTCGCGCTAATGCTCTTGGTGTTGGAATAAATAAATTTGTTAGCAGTGGTAATGAAACCGATTTGAAGGGCTGGGAATACTGTAACTATTTCGCTGAAGACCCTTCTACAAAAGTAATTTGCATGTATATTGAAGGCCTTAAGGAAGGTCGTAAATGGTATGAAGCTGTCAAAGAGATTACTAAAAATAAGCCAATAGTTGCTATCAAAGTTGGTGTAACTGAAGCAGGAAGTAAAGCAGCAGCAAGCCACACTGGTTCAATTGCTGGAAGCGACAAAGTATACGACGCAGCATTTAGACAAGCAGGAGTTGTAAGAGCTGGAGACGCAGCAGAGATGTTTGACTATGTCAAAGGCTTACTGTATTGCACTTTACCAAAAGGAGACAATATAGGAATAGTGAGCAACTCAGGCGGTGTCGCAGTAGAGACTGCAGACAGATTAGTGCAAAATAACCTCAAGGTACCAACATTAAAGGATGAAGCACAGGAAGAAATCAAGAAAGTCATACCTGCTTTTGGGAATGCTAAAAACCCAGTTGATTTAACCGCAAATCTTGACATGAATGGATTCTTAAATGCACCAGACATAGTTCTCAAACAACCAGAAATTGATGGACTAATAACAATTGGATTAGGAACAGCAATAGTAAAAACAATGTTCCCAGACGTCGATAAGGAAAGCCTTACAGGATTAATTCAGATGATCAATAATCAACTAGTAAGCACATACAAAAAACATGATAAGCCAGTAATTGTCATTGATCCAGCTGCAGACGTAGAACCAGAGTCAGCAAAAATACTTGAAGCCCAACGCATTCCAGTCTACACAACACCAGAAAGAGCAGCTGACGTAATGGGTGTTTTACGTAGAAGAAAACTATACTTGGAAAAAGTACTTTAAAAAAATTTTTTTATTTTCTAGCAACAAATAATGTAATTGACTCATCATTCCTAATGGGAGCATCATTTTGATCTTTTTTCCATTTGATAAGTTCTTTTACACCATTTTGTAGGCCAGTTTGGGATATT
>VGJH01000193.1 GCA_016867505.1 Candidatus Bathyarchaeota archaeon | reverse complement strand
AAAAGCCGGTATATAGATGTTAGTCATACCATTAAATAATGTAGCTAATATTATCCACTCCCAAGAAGGAGCAAATAGATAAATTAGAGGTGAAATTGTTCGAAGTGCGGTTCCCCATACAATAATCTTCTTCCTATCATACCTATCAGCTATAAAACCTTCAAGCATTGAGAAGAGCAAGGTTTCTTCAGTGTTAATTCCTGAGATAAGTCCAATAATTATAGCATTTGCACCCAGGTTGTCCTTTAAATATTTTGGCCAAAAGGGATTCCAAACTTGCTGAATTAGACTATAGGACATTGTAGTTAGAGAAATTGCCATTATATTTTTATTACTAAACTTCTTTTGCCATCTGCCAATATTCTTTTATTGCCACATAGATGCCTTCTGAATATTCCTTCATATCATCCTTAACCCGCTTTTAAACTATTCCAAAAATATTGCATTTTGAAAAATAACTTAAAAATAATGATGGTGCGGGGGGTGGGGTTCGAACCCACGGAGGACTAACCATCAGGTCCTAAGCCTGACCCCTTTGGCCACTCGGGAACCCCCGCTTGACAGCTGTTTATTGGGCTTGTAGAAAATTAAAAGCTTCCTAAATTGGTGGGAGTAAGATACTTAAAGACTTGTTTGTGAATATTTCATTGTGCTTGTTATGGAGTTAAAATGGTTGGGTCATGCGAGTTGGATGATTAAGGTCGCTGGAAAAGTTGTCTATATTGACCCTTATGAAGGTGATTATGATAAAGGCGATATTGTCTTAGCTAGTCATTCTCATACTGATCATTGTAAGCAGGATAAAGTCAAATCTGCTGTTGGTCCAAAAACTAAATTCATTGCGCCAGCGGATTGCAGTAAATTAGGGTTATCTTTAACCTCTCTTAAACCCGGTGAAAAAATTAAAATTGATGGGATCGAGATCGAAGCAGTTGAGGCATACAACTTTAAACGATTTAGAAGCCCAGGAATGCCTTTTCATCCTAAAGGATTTGGTGTAGGTTACCTGATCCACGCTGAGGGAAAAACTGTGTACCACACTGGTGACACAGATTTTATTGATGAAATGAAAAAAATCAAGGATGTTGATGCCATGCTGGTTGTATCTGGTGGTACTTATACAATGGATAATGATGAGGCATCTGAAGCTGTGCTATCGATTAATCCTAAAACTGCTTTCCCCATGCATATTTGGGATACAGACCCTAAAATTCTTAAAAGAAAAGTTGAAGCTACAAGCAAAATAAAAGTTGTATTAATAAAACCAGGTGAAAGTTACATGCTTTAGCTTATACACCTAATATTTTATCTAATTCCTTTCTTAACAACACTCTATAAGCTGGCTTGTAATATTTCCTATAAACTTCAGTATGATGCTTTGTTTGAGGTTTTTCACGATTTAACTCATTATTAATTACAATTACTTCATTCATGTTGAAATCAATTTTTTTCATTTTCACTAGAGAAACGAATTCATCCCAAATTTCTATGAATACTTTATAGCTACCTTCTACCTTCGATAAAATCATTGAATCATAGAGAAGCTGTAGATTGTGACCTTCCTTAAGCCAAGGTCTCAAATTAACTCTAATTATATTACCATTGATGCTTACTTTTTCAGTTAAGGATTCACTTGGTAAATCGTTTAAATTTAATTCACTAGACTCTTTTTCTAAATAATCCCAAGCTGAGGATGTCAAAATATGTCCTACACCAAAAACTCCTTGGTAAATTAACTTATAGACATCTTGTGGCATCATCATTGGTCTTAAGATTTTATGCATTTGTAATAATTCATATAAATTGTTAGCTGTATTCACTGTTATCACAGGGTCTTTTTAATCTAAATTATTTAAATGAGTCTGTTTTAAATTAATTTAATCAACCTCATTAGCTGCTTTCCTTATTGTTTCAGGATTTAAGAAAACAAGTCTCTTAATGGTTTGGTAAATTAATTCTCTCAATATCTCTCTCTCAGTATATATTGTAGAATAAAATTTTTCTATACCACTTGAGTGTCTAAGTTCTGATTTTACTACCCCTCTTTTTTCAAGTTTTCCCAGGACCCTCGAAACGTATCTCGCATTTTTTTTCTTGCCGTTAATATCCTTTAAACCCGTAACGATATCTTTTAAGCAAGTATTTTTACTCTCACATGACCAAAGAAACCTTAGTATTTGCTCCTCATCTTCGCTCATGAATTTCTGTAAACCCTTTTTATCGGGATCATATCCCATGTATTTCAATTAGATGCTTTCCCCTCCGGCTTAGGCACCTAGTTTACTATCAACCCTGTTTGTGTATTAAAATGTTTATATAAAAAAACACATAACAACTTTGTCTTAATTGATAAGAATATTTAAATATATTAAAAATATAAATTAAAAAAATTTATAATAATCCTTTTTTCACAGCTTTGGCTAAAACACTGTCTGCTGCGAGAAAATCTTCAGTTGCTGCACTACAAACTTCCTCAGCTGCTTTCTGTGCATCTTCCATTACTTTATTCTCATCCATTGAAGTGCATTTATGATTCTTGACAATGATTTTTCCGTTACAAATCACTGTCTCCACTTCATCTCCCCGGGCATAATAGACTAAGTTCGGAGCAACATTTCTGACTGGTTTACTAACTATGGGTGTCAAATGAGGGTATTTCAGATCAATTAAAATAATATCTGCTTTTTTTTCTGGTTCAATGCTGCCAACTTGATCTCCTAAACCGATTGTTTGAGCACCTTCGATGGTTGCTATGCGTAATGTTTTCCATGCTGGCAATATACTTGGGTCAGCGTGCCGTGCTTTATTGAGCAGAGCTGCAGCTTTTAACTGAATTAACATGTTATGGCCTGTACTTCCTGCAGCTTGGTCACTTCCTAGACCAGCATATTTTCCACCTTTCTGAATAAACAATGCCAATGGTGGTACTATTCCATCAATTATTCCAATGCTTGCAGGGCAACTAGCATATCTTACTCCACGTTTAGCTAGGATCTCTACCTCTTCTTCAGTAGAGTGGTGACAATGAGCTGCGATTAGGTTATCATCTAGGAAGCCAATACTGTCAAGCCATTTAATGGTGGTTGTTCCATACCTTAATTTTATTTGGATTGCTTCTCTTCCACCTTGAGCAACATGCATGTGAGCCAATTTACCACGTTTAA
>VGJH01000192.1 GCA_016867505.1 Candidatus Bathyarchaeota archaeon | reverse complement strand
TATAACTGGGATTGATACCCAAGGATATTCTATTAGTAGATTAGGTGTAATCATTCCCTCAATTGCTGCACGTAAGGAATTTATTAAAAAGAGCACCACTAAGCCTTCGAATAGGAATCGAAGCATAACAAATTTTGGTCTAGCTTCAAATAATGTTCTCTCAACGACGCTTATTAAAGAGAATAACCCCGCACCATTTAATTGGATAAAGATCAGACTCTCAGCCAATGTCGTTCTATTAAGTGCTGGAATTGGAATATTGAAACTTAAAGTCACAGCAAAAATAAATAAGGATAAACAGATCGAGAGGCGGTTCTCAAGCCGTTCAGGTTTTATCAGGGGAATGCTTCCAACAAGGAAGAAGCATATGACTAAAATTTGTATAATTAGATCGATAGAAGAAGAGGTTCTACTGAGATAAACCTTAAAATTTACTACAGCATCTTCGACTCCACCATCTCTTTTGTACGTTAATGTAAATGGTTTATTATTACTACCCCATTCTTCCCTGAGGTTGAATCCTCCTGAAAGAATCTCGGGTTTTGCAAAAGTATTATTCTCGTTGATGATGCCAAAACTTGGTGAAGTGAAAGTTATATCAAACATGTATGAGTCGTAGGGGTAAAGCTCAGTTAACCCTCTGAAGTGGAAGCGATTTTGTGGCAAACTACCTCGGAAACTGAGTTTTGAACCTTCTATCTCTCGAAAAAGGTATACTTCTTTCTGGTTGTGCCATTGCTTGAACTCGACTTTAATCTCATTAATAATGCATTCTCCTTTCTCGTTTTTTTCGTTAAAGCTATCTGGAAGGTTTTCAAACCATATATAAAGGGGAGCCTCAATCGTACGGGTCTCCCAATCAATCTGCCCCAAGGAGACTTGGAAAATAAATTGAGGTTTCAACTCAGTGGTTGATTGTGATCTAATTAAAGGATAAATCCAAAAGAGTTAGACAACGATAAGTACCATTAAAAATACTTTAGAAGACTTGAGCCTCAAGCTCACCACCAATAAAGTAGGTATTTTAGGTTGTAATTAAATATTTATTCTAAGTCGATTGGTGATGCTGGGAGTAATACTTTCTAATTGGAAATTCTAACAAAACATCGTTTGTAGATGAGAGTCAGTAAAATGTGCTAATCATTATAACACCTATAAATAAGGTAGTATGATTTGAGGATAAAACTACTCATAGAATTAGGATTGTTTAGAGAAGTAAGAGAATATTGACAAAATAATTACTAATTAAATGATTTAATTATTATTCATTTAAGAATTCAATCTCTATCTCAAAGGGTTTATGTTTAATTTCTTTTATCAATTCATTCTCTCTGTTACCAAATAAGGCTTTCAATTTTTTTTCTTGAGCTAAAGCGAGTGTAAAGCAATCGGATAAGGCGATAGGCCTTTCACATTTAATTTTTGATGCACTTTCTACAAGTTTTGAGACTTCTTGTATGTTCAGGTAACCAGATAATAACAGTGAATCAACTGTGTTTTTGGCTTTATCCCAACCAATTTTTCTACACAAGATGTAGATTAATTCAGTTAACGCAAGTTCATGCGTATATACTGTAATATCTCCATTTTTTAGTGCATCACGTATTTTTTTACCCGAAGGCGAGTTTAGGCATAATTCTATAAGCGCACCACTGTCAACTGCGTAATAACCCTTCAAGCTTCTTTTCATCTCTAACCCGTTCTTTAATTAATTCATCTTGAAATGTCTTTGAATCAAGATCTTTAATGATTGCTTTATCTAGTAATTCAGGGCGTTTTACTTGGTTTTGTATCAGGAACCTCAACACTTCATTGAAGTCGATTCGACGACCTAACTTGAATTGAAGCTGTGATGAAATGCGTAAGAGCTCTTCTTTGATATCATCATCAACAGCGATTGTTGTCATTTATAACACTTATAAATTCTATAGAGATTATAAAATAAAAGAGTATCGTTTAAAACTAACATAACTGACATTTGAGTTTTATTCAACGTTTTTTTCTTGATAATTACATTAAACATTATTTATTGAATTTGTGGTTTATAGAAAAAATTTAATTCAGGATTTATCCTCTGACTGTGATTCATCCACTGCTCAAATTTGAAGGGTGTTAACTACTGCTTCGAATGTGTAGAATTCCCATGCAATAAAACAGAGAAATTCGAGAATTATAAGCACACACATCATAAGCAGACCATATTGAATATGAAGAAAATGAAGGAGATTGGTCTTAGTCAATTCCTGCGAAGCCAGAAAAATTGCACATTCTGTCCAAAATGAAATTCAGTGTAAAAAGGGTGAGTTCTTTTTGAGTAGTGTTCTTAAGACTTCGGGCTCGAAGCGAGTCTACAGTAAAAGCCTATAAAAATTTGATAAGTAATTTATTACAATCTATATTTTTTCAAATGTTAAAAAAATTTTGTGTTTTATTCTGCTGCTGCTATTTTTGGTGTTTCTGCTTGTTGCTGGAGGATTCGTGTTGCTGCTCTCTGGAGTCTTAAGATGCAGTGTCCTTCTTCGACGTCTAAGCAACGTGGGCTGCTGTATTCGAGTGGTTCTTCCATGACTTCTGATGCTACTCCTGCTATGTAGCCGTGGAGGAAGAAGCATCCTCCAGCTTCACTTGTTCCACATCCTTCGCTGAAGGGGTTGTGTTTGATGTTGATGCTGAGTTTGCCTCCGATGGCATCGAATTCTCCTATGCTGACTTTTCCCCAGCCCATCTGACTGACTCTCTGCAATGCCTTATCGAGTAGTTCTCTCTTTACGAGGGGTCTCTCAAGTTTCTTTAGGTCTCTTCTCAGCTGCTGCACTTCTTCTGCTCCATTCTCTTTTCCCATAGAATAAACCATGCTGAGGCCGGGTGTACCAAAGCTCCTTGTCAGGTAACTAACCATGTTAACAAAAGATTTTGCTTTAATAAGTAGGATACTCAAATCTTCCTTGTTTTTAGCATTCTCACCGTTTACGAGGTGACTTACGTTTATCATCTTCCTCCTTCCCAACGTCATCGAGGGCTGCCGCGAGTTTCTCCTTGTACTTATCATCCTTGGTATCGAGTACGAGGATGTTGTATGGCTTTCCCAGTGACGCAATGGTTGGGTTCCCCGCAAGGTCTAAAAGTATTATGGATTTGGAATCTATATCCATCTTCTTGCCGAGGAGGCTGATGAGGT
>VGJH01000191.1 GCA_016867505.1 Candidatus Bathyarchaeota archaeon | reverse complement strand
TGGGGGGACACATCATCCTGTCAGTTTTAGGATATTAACGTTTTTACCACAACTTCAAGAGATTATCGAAGGTGAAGTCGTCGAAGTTGCAGATTTCGGGGCTTTTCTAAGGGTTGGGCCAGTGGATGCTCTGCTTCATGTTTCTCAATTGATGGATGACTTCATATCCTTTGATGAGAGGCAGGGGATTCTTCTTGGTAAAGAGACTGGCAGGACTATTCAGAGGGAAGATTCTTTTAGGGTTAGGATTGTCGCAGTCAGTTTCCCCAAAGGTAGGAGCTCAGGAAAAATCGGTGTTACAGCACGTCAACCATTATTAGGTAAACTTGAATGGATCGAAAAAGAAGTTAAATCTATTGAATCTCCTGAGGAGGAGAAAAAATAAATGACTAAAGCATGCCGTTTGTGCAAAGTTTTAACAAATGAAAGCACATGTCCAGTTTGCAAAGGATCTGAATTAAGCGAAGATTATCTTGGTTTTGTAATTATTCTTGATCCTAAAAAATCACAGTTAGCAAATAAAATGTCTATAAAAGAGGCTGGACAATACGCCCTCAAAATCAGGTAACAAGGATCTAATTAAGATCCAAAGTTTATCATTACCAACAAGTCTTCGGAATGAGTTAAAAAATCCTTTAGGAAAATTGGTGAAAGGTAAACCTGAAGAAACAATAAAAGTTTTAAAAGAACATTTACTGGATAATAAACCATTATTATTCGCATCCGTTGGCGATTTTGTTTCAGAGAATGCACTAAATCATGGTTTAATTCCTGACATTATTGTTGTTGATAATAGAACTCTTAGACAAGAAATTAAGCCAATTGATATTCGCCTTTCGAAAATCAGCGTTAAAAATCCACCTGCAACAATAACTAAAGATAATACTTAATAAGAAGTTGGCAATAATCGTTGAAGGTGAAGAAGACCTCCTAGTTCTTCCTCTAATGGCTGATATGCCTTTAGGATCGGTAATAATATATGGACAACCCAATGAAGGGCTCGTCATAATAACTATTACCGAAGAGCGTCAAAACTGGGCTAGGAACTTCATAAATCAAATGGAGAATAAAAACATATGAAACTGGAACTAACATCCACAAAAATAAATTCAGTGATTAATAGAAAAGAACTTTCGTTTAAAATTGAGGAAGACAAAACTCCAAGTAAATCAGAAGTAAGACGTGAAATAGCTGTAATAATGAGAACTCAACCAGAGAATGTATACATCAGGAACCTATCCCCGAAATCTGGAACTCGAATAACTACTGGGTTAGCCCATGTCTATGAAGACCCAAAAAAGGCACTTGAGGTTGAGCCTAAACACATAATTATTCGAAACAATGGTAAACCTCAGAAAAAAGAAGAGGCGAGTAATAACTAATGTCAGTAAAAAAAGATTCAGCTCCTAAAACACCAGTAAAAAAGACTGATTCAATATCAAAACAGTATCAAATAAAAGATGGAAAAATTGAAAGAAAACGACCCTTCTGTAATCGTTGCGGAAGAGGTTACTTTATGGCTGACCATGGAAACAGATACACCTGTGGCAACTGCGGATTTACAATTTTTAAATCAAAAACAGATTAATTTTAAGTTATATAACTTGAACTTTATACTGTGAACGGTATTGTTTGAAATTGATAAAATTGAAATTTCTGGAAAAACTTTCCATGGTTTAAAATCAACCTTACCAGATTTACCTCCTCTTGTACTTATAAAAGGAGCTAAAGGTTTTGTGATGTGTGGGTATTTGAACATCGAATCAGCTGAAAGACTTGGAGCAGTTGCTGCAATGGTTTCAGGTGTAAAAAATTTTGACGATGTATTAAATGCTCAGATTAAAGCATCAACAACTAAAGCTAGACAACTTGGACTTGAACCAGGCAAAATTGTTAAAGACGTAATTGCTAATATTGGCTAATTATTTTCTTAATCTACTTCCATCACTCATTAAAATTGTTTCAAAATTGATTTTTAATATTTTTAGCAAGTTTTTAACATTTTTTGGATTTTCGTTATTAATGTTATCAAAAATGGTTTTTGTTAATCCTCCTCCAAGAAGTAAAATTTTTTGATCTTTAAGCAGGAATCCCAGAATGCTTGCCTTATTATATTCCACTTTAATTATTTCTAAGCCGCCACAAGCTCCGATTAAATCGCCATCATCAAGTTCCATGTCTGCTTTTATATTACAATTTTTTACTAATAATTTAGAATCATTATAACTCATCATAATTTCAGGGTTACATGTTTTTTTGAATATTTCAAGAGTTTCTATTTGCATTTTTGATAGGTGTGTGAATAAAATTAATTTTATATCGTTAATGGTCTTATTGATTTCTTTTAATTTTTTATTTAAGACTTCGAAATAATCACTATTTATTCCTAAGTCTATTAATATTAGGCCACCTTCACACACGAGCATATATGTTTCTTGTATTAAATTAGAATCGCTGATTGATGTTATAACATGTAATTTTTTTTGATTTTCTATTATATAGAAACCTCCTTTCTATTCATCTATTATGTTGATTATTTTATGTTTAGATGTTGTTCCACTGATTAATATTACGTTTTTTCCGAAATAATGTTTTAAAATTTTTAATAAAGCAATATTTGCTTTACCTTTTTCTCTTCTCTCTTTTAAATAAATTATGTAATGAAGATCATCAATTTTAACCACTGATTCCTTTTTGGATTCAGGTTTTACTTCAACGAATATTCTCAATTTTAATTAGAAAAGACGATTCTAATATTTAGAATGATCTTATTAAAAATTTTATTTAAAAACTTAAATTAAATTCTTTGAAGCTATCTTTAACTGCCTCAACAGTTTGTTCTGGAAAATCTTTGGCCAAGCTATCAACAACTGTTTTTACTATGAATTTTTTAAATTGAGCTTCGTTAAGACTAGGATAATATCTTCTTCTAACGCCTCCTTTGCATGGCTCTTCTTCGTATTTAAGGACTTTTTCATTACACATGTCATTTAAGAAATTAATTATTGATGCTCTTGATATAACACGATTGTTCAGTTTTTTATTTACTAATTGATAGATTTCACGTGAACTTAATCTTTTATTTGGTGAATCCCAGATAATTTTCAAGCTTTCAATTTGATAATTTCTTAGAACTTTTTCTAATCCTTTTTTTGTTGGATCAATCAGTAATTCCATTTTT
>VGJH01000190.1 GCA_016867505.1 Candidatus Bathyarchaeota archaeon | reverse complement strand
CTCTCCACAAACAGTTGCTTGGGGCGCTAGTTTAACCTTCACTATTACTCCATCATCAGGAAATAAATTAAAATCATTTACAGTTGATGGCACCGTAACCACACTCACAGGAACAACTTATATTTTTACCAATGTTAAAGCTAACCATAGCCTAAGCGCTGAATTTGAGGCTGAGACCAACTGGTTACTTTATGGAGGAATAGCTGCTGTAGTAATTATTGCTGCAATCGTTTTATTCCTAAAGACTAGAAAACCAGCTCCCCCTAAACCGACGGGAATGAGAGTTACTTCAGATAAACCCGATCTTCCAGCTGATGGTAGATCGTTTGCTGGTTTAACTGTTGAGTTGCTTGATATCGACGGTAAACCCATGAAAGCAGTAGAAGATACAATAGTCACTTTAGCGACTTCAAGTGGCGCAATTAGAGCAGCTGAACTTGTAACTACAAAGAAGGAGGAAGCAGGTGTTGATAAAGTTAAAAACATGCTAAAATCCGAAGAGTTGCCCACTGGTACCCAGGTTATGATTAAGAAAGATCAAGTTTCTGCTAAAGCGACTTTAATGTCTTCAAAAGAAATTGGACCAGTAAAGATTGAAGCATCAGCGAGAGGATTAACCTCAGCTACACTTGCCTTCAATTTCACTGAGAAGAAGAGATTCTGCATGCATTGCGGTACCGCCATGAAACTTGATGACACAGTCTGTCCAAAATGTGGTAAAGCACCTCCATCTGATGTTGATACGAAAGAATGTGCAAATTGTAAGACTGTTATTCCAAAAATAGCAAGATTCTGCAGTGAATGTGGTGCAAGCCAACCACAATAAATAAATTTTTTTTAGATCCTAATTAAACATTCTCCTATCTTTGATGATGGTTTTTAAGATAGTTCAGTATGTGAACTATTAATTCGTTAACATGGGTAATCTGTTTTGGCTGAAAGCCAGTTTAAAGGCATAAACCAAAAATATATTTAAACTAAAACATTTAATCTATTGAAATAATTTCCTAGATTGTACTCTTGTTAGCTTTATTTGGAGTGAGATTGGTGGCTCAGAATCCGCTGGTACTTGTTTCCAATAGGCTTCAATGGAGTGCAAATAAGCTGTCTCTGCTTTATCAAGTTCACCTCTGGTCTCCTCTATTTCACCCTTTAAGCTCCATGCCAAAATTGAGTTTTGGTTCTTTGATAAGATTAAATCAGCGTATTCCATGCTTTTTTCTAATTGTAATCTCTTGTAAGTGTATCTCCCTAAATTCAAATTGACAGGCTCTGATTCTTTCTCTGTTTTTTGCATTCTTTTTGTAATAAAATTAACAGTACATGTATTAGATTCGATATTCTTATTGGGGGCAATTTCTAGAATTGCTTTTATGATATACTTTCCTTTAGGTCTATTAACATCTTCTGGATCTAAACCAACTTCCATAATGCATGATGTTTTTCCATTCAATTTGACAACCTGCGATCTTGGGTGATGTAGTAGATGTTTCCATGGCCAGTTAGTTCTAATCCAATTATCCTTCTCTAACACCCAGATGTTGATAAGTTGCGTCCATCCCTCTGGTCCACCAAAAACGAAAGTTTTTACTTCTGCTAATTTTTTTTCAAACTCATTTAATTTTGCCTTAAAATCATCTTCAGAGATTTTTCTTAACTCCAATTTTTTCTTAAGATCATTTATTTGACTTATATAATACGCGTTAGCTGAATTAGCAGTTAAAGCAAGATTGTTTACTATCGAAATTGTTAAAGTTAAAGGCTCATCTTCATAGATTGATACATCATTTTTTTTATTTAATTTAAGAGATATTCGGATGCCTTTTGGCTCATTTATTCCCATTTTTATTTATTTCACCAATCCTTTACTTTTATTTGGTATTTACATGATCCTTTACCTTCTGATGCACGATTGTTATATTCATCAAACCAATCGTTAAAGCCTGTTCCTTTAGGGTCTGTACAAAAGGTGGTCCCAGCTGATTCATTTATGCCCCATGTATGAGTTTTACATCCATCAGGTTCGTCTGCTTTTGGGTAGCACCAGTAATTATATGCTTTATAGTATCTCATAATGCAATCCATGTCTCCACTAGTTGTGCCATGAGCTGGATCTGAAGATACGTTAAAGTGTGTATGTTTTGTATTTTGTCCATGATGCCATAAGTTTATTGCATGCCCAATTTCATGAGCAATTGTTTGATCTAATCTATTTTCATCCTCGTTAGGGTTTAAACATGCATCAATATCTACAGTGACTCGATTACAGGTACCAGGTGTCCCAGGGCCTTTTCCACAACAATATCCAATAAAACCTGCAACTGTGTCATCAACCAATCTAAGAGCATGTTGCTCTCCTCCAGTTGCGTATCCTCGGTTATAATTAATTACCTGTGTTCCACTATCTGGTAATTCATTTGTTTTATCTGAGGAATCTCCATTATAATATTCAGGAGATTTAATTAGATGGATTGATAACTCTGCAGCATCAATCCAGCCTAAGCCATATCCTGCTTTATCTAAAATAAATAAATCTTTCAATTCAATGTCTGTTCTTAGGTGAGTAAGAGTTACCGAATCAGCTACAATGAAGCCTCGGTATTCTTCGTAATTTGTTAAGCCATCTCCTGGTGTTCCATCGCCCACAGGGATAGAGTCCTCATCGCTATTGGCTGGAAGCCCCCAACCATCCTGAGGAGCGCAATCAGCAATGTTGTTGCCATCCTCATCAAGGGGTATTCTAATATCATTTGGACCAATTCCTTCGCTTGGGTCACTGTTTTTTTCTCTTGGCGGAATAGGTTCACAGCCAGAAGCTTCAGCTTTCAGCCAACCAAAAGCACCATAATCTTCGCATCGAATGATGACTGTTGCTTCAGTGACGGCTTCTTTTGTTGTTGCTTTCAAATAATGGTGCTCATGAGAGGGATTATCATCTTCATCGAGAATTTTTGTTGGGCAAGCACTGCCTGATGTATCATCTTCACTGAAATTATATTCCTGCATTCTATCATCACCTTCAGCAAAAAATAAATCAGGGTTAGTGTTAGCGTCCATAGGAAAATTCATGCATACGCCTTTCTCTTTGGAAATATCATAAAGTGTGAAGGTTATTCGTCGAGGCTCACCTGGATAAACCCATGCTCCGTTTCTATAAGCATAGATTTTTGCTGTATACTCGGTTCTCTGGTTGCGTGCATCTGGTAGCCATTCATACTCGGTTTTTGTAAGGTCGATCCCCTGTTTTTCTCTT
>VGJH01000189.1 GCA_016867505.1 Candidatus Bathyarchaeota archaeon | reverse complement strand
TCTATTATTTCCTGTTTTGCTTCTATTTTTGGGGGATAAATTAACTCAATTTTTTCGGGGTGTTGCTTTAAAATATGTCTTTTTAAGCTTATTTGGCTATTTAGTATTTTATTACATATTGGGCAGGGTATATTTACTGCTAAAAATTCCACTTCTTTTCCTAAGTAGTCTTTTCTAAATTTTGAAGATAATCTTTCAGCTTCTTCATAATTTATTTTTATATCATTTCTTATTACGATTCCAAAAGTTATATTAAATGTATCAAATTTATCAGTGTCTCGCATTATTCCAATTTCGCGTACAGAACCCTTTAATTTTAAACTCTCTGTTGACACATCATCACTTCTTGAATATGATGGGAACCTTTGTTTTTGAAATTACATTGATAGTTTAAAAGTATACTTATTGGTGTAAATAGAAGTATTTTTATCACTTCAGTTCTTTGATCTGTTTTTTGCTTTTTTATTGTTTATGAATCATTATGTCTATAAGTAATCATAACCCTAGATCATGGACAAATTATGCAGTACAGAGATTTTGGTAAAATTGATTGGAAAGTTTCAGCTTTAGGTTTTGGGGCAATGAGATTACCAATCTTGGAGGGGGATTCCTCCAAAATAAATGACCCATTAGCCATACAAATGATTAGATATGCTATTGATCATGGCGTAAATTATGTTGATTCAGCATATGGTTATCATCGTGGTAATAGTGAGGTGGTGGTTGGGAAAGCTCTCAGAGATGGTTATCGTGAAAAGGTTCGTGTAGCTACTAAAATGCCTGTTTTTTTGATTAATTCTCAAGAAGATATGGATCATTGCTTCAATGAGCAACTTCAAAAGTTTCAAGTTGAAAAAATCGATTTTTATCTGCTTCATGGTTTAAGTAAAGATCGCTGGCCAAGGATTAAAGACTTGGGAGTATTCACTTGGGCTGAGAAAAAGAAATCTGAAGGAAAAATTGGTTACCTTGGTTTTAGCTTCCATGATGAATTCAGTCTTTTTAAAGAAATTGTTGATAGTTATAAATGGGATTTCTGTCAGATTCAATATAATTATATGGATGAAAATTTCCAAGCAGGTGTTAAAGGATTAAAATATGCAGCCTCTAAAGGCATGGGAGTAGTAATAATGGAACCCATTGCTGGTGGTCGACTCGCAATTACACCACCACCAGAGATCCTGGCATTATGGAATTCAGCTAAAATTAAACGAAAGCCACCTGAGTGGGCTCTTCAGTGGGTTTGGAATCAACCAGAAGTTAGTTTAGCTTTAAGTGGAATGAGTAATATGGATCATGTTATTGAGAATGTAGCTAGTGCTGAGAGGTCTGGTGTTAATCATTTAACTGAAGAAGAGCTGAGTTTAATCTCAAAAGTTTCTCAAAAATACAGGGAGTTAGGTCCAATTGGCTGTACTGGTTGTAGATATTGTATGCCTTGTCCAAATGGTGTCAGTATTCCAGAAATATTCGGTTATTATAATGAATATTTTGCGAAAGATAGAGATAATTCAGTCAGACAACGTTATAAAAAATCTTTTAAACCTGAGCAATATGCTAAAAATTGTATAAAATGTGGAAAATGCGAGGAATTATGTCCACAACATCTGCAGATAAGGGATCTACTTAGAACCGCTGGACAAACCCTTGAAAGTGAAAGATAACCCAATCTAATATTTATTTAATTAAAATAGAAAAAGGATGGGTGGGGCACTAGTTCTGGCATAATAATCATTCAATTCTTCTGGGCACCACCACCAAAAATCACGTTATTCAATTATTTATTTAGCTTTATGGATTAGGTAACTAGATTATTTTTTACACTTTTTAACTATTTCAATAATTTTTAACTTCAATCATCTATATTGTTTTAATTAAAAATTTTTAATTATTTTCTTCAAGTAAAAACGAAATATTTTGTAAAATTTTTTATGCATGATGAATTAAATTTATAAAAAAATTTTTAGTAAAATTTACAAAAAAGGTTAATTTGATAAAAATCTCAATATTTATTACATCTTTTTTTATAATATTAATTATCAACAAATATGTAATAACTATTCAAGAAATTCATTTCAAGTATGCTTTAATTATTAACTCGTTTTCTATTGGCCAATCATCATAGGGGATAGTAATGTTGTATTGTGGTAAGTAGATGTTTTTGGTACCCGTCTTTGTTTTACCTATCAGATTCACAATATCCATACCCTTAACAACCTTACCAAAAACAGCGTAACCAGGATTCTGAGCATTCCGATAGTCAAGGCTATCACTATTATCCATCAAGTTGATAAAGAATTGTGATGTGGCACTGTTGGGACTACTTGTCCTGGCCATAGCGATTGTTCCTGCTTTGTTACTTAATCCTACATTGGTTTCAAGTTTTATTGGAGCATGGGTATCTTTTTCAGTTCCATTAGGAGTGAATCCTCCTCCTTGAATTACAAAGGTGCTTATCACTCTATGGAATACGGTGTTATTGTAGTGTCCTTCTTTCACGTATTTTATGAAGTTTTCAACAGTTAATGGCGCTTTGTCACGATATAATTCAACTTCGATTATTCCTCTGTTTGTTTCAAAAACAACTATTTCACTGGTTTTATTATCTAGAAGTAGTGGTAAGATTGTTATCAGTATAGAGCCAATTAAAATGAAAATTATTAAAAGAGATAGTATCGTCTTCTTATTGAATTTCATTAGTCACAAAATAACATCTTCTTACAAAAAAAGGTATTCAAAATTATTGAGTAAAAAATTGATTTATTAAGATGTTATTTAATTATTCACATTTTCGTAATTTACTGATTATAATATGAGCTACTTTTACGAGTAAGTTAAAATTTTATATTACTCCCCATAAAAGATTAATCATCTTGTCTGATCAAAACATGAAGGAAATGGCTGAGCTACTTAGGAAAGGAGCTAAAATGCTCAGTGTTAGTTGCCCTGAATGTAGTTCTCCCTTATTCCAATTAAAAACAGGTGAAATGTTTTGCTCCAAATGTAAGAAGGATGTAAAAATCCTAAACGAAGGAGAAGATATCAGTCAAATTAAAATATTTTCAAATCTTGAAAAAACAATTTTTAATAAAATTCAATATCTTGAAAAAAAACTTGAGACTGAAGAAGATGTTTCAAAAATTACATCCTTTAGTGCCGTGATTATTTCATTGATTGATACTTTAAAAAAGATTAATGATTATGAAAAAAATAAATTAAAATAATTTTATATTTATGAGTTTTTCAATTTGATTTTGGACATCTTTTTCAACTTCTAAAATTGGTTTTAAGG
>VGJH01000188.1 GCA_016867505.1 Candidatus Bathyarchaeota archaeon | reverse complement strand
CATACGATCTCGAAGAGTCGTTAAAAACCATTAAAACATGTATTAAAAAAGACACCACAATTCTTCTGCTGCAAAATGGGCTTGGAAACGAAGAATTAGGTTACCAGATTCTAGGTCCTAGTATCAATTTAGTTAGAGGAATTTCAACTGCGGGGATTGAATTCGTTTCACCTGGTAAAATTGATGTAAAATATTTAGGAGAAACCATGCTACCTGCAACAGACGCTGGTACAAAGATTTCAATTGTTTTAACAGAATGCAACATGAAAACCACACTCTCCAATAATATGAGATATGAAATTTGGAAAAAATTGACAATGAATTGTGTCATAAATCCTTTGACCGCTATATTTAGGGTGCCAAATAGAGAGATTTCAGTGAGTTCTCTTAAAGGCATAAGAGACTCTGTCATCTCAGAATGTAGAGCTGTTGCTGCAATGGAAGGCATAATCCTAGAAGCAGGTTTAGAGGAGTCGCTTTCTAAAATTTTATCCGAGTACTCTAATCTTTCATCAATGTGTCAGGATATATTAAAAGGGAAACAGACGGAGATTGAATTCCTGAATGGCAAAGTTTCGCTGCTAGGAGATAAATATAACATACCAACTCCTGTAAATGATACTTTAGCATCGTTGATAAGATTCATGGAGGGTAAAATTTGGAGATAGAAAAATTAACAAGAATGAAGGGAAATCAAAAAGTTACGATGCTTACAGCATATGATTATCAGACTGCCAAGATTTTAGATGAGGCGGGAATTGACATGATTCTTGTCGGGGATAGTCTAGGTAATGTCATTCTTGGTTACGAGGGTACTAAACAAGTCACTATGTCTGATATGGAGCGCCATATTTCTGCAGTAGCAAGAGGAGTAAAGCATGCTCATATCATCGGTGACATGCCAATTGCCAGCTATGATAACAAAGTTGATGCATTAAAGAATTCTAAGCGCTTAATTGCTGCTGGAGCACATTCAGTGAAGCTCGAAGGATTAAACTCAGATGTAATAAAGGCATTAATCTCCTCAGGCATACCTGTTATGGGACATCTAGGCTTATTACCTCAAACCGCAATTGACCTGAAAGTTAAAGGGAAAAAAAGAGAAGAAGCTGAGCGAATCTACGCAGACGCTTTAGAGCTAGATAAATTGGGTGTATATGGAATTGTTCTAGAATGTATTCCTGTGGCTTTATCCCAAAAAATTACCAACGGTGTAAAATCCCTTACAATCGGCATTGGTGCAGGAGTAGATTGTGATGGGCAGGTCCTCGTAGTAAATGATATGTTGGGAATGTTGCAGGATCATAAACCTAAACATGTTAAACTATATGCTAACTTACATGACATAATTAAAAATGCAGCTCAAAGCTACATTGACGAGGTTAAGGCTAAAACATTCCCAACAGATGAGTATTCGTTCCATTAAAATCAGTAATCTTTTTCCAAGAGCACGCAGGCAGTAACAAGAACAGAGATGAAGAAAGCCACTGCATACGCTCCTGGGCATATAACTGGATTTTTTCAGATATGTGATTCTCCTGAAGACCCATTATTGAAAGGTTCAAGAGGATCTGGAGTTTCAATTTCTCAGGGAGTATACACAAAAGCATCAGCTGAACCATCCCAAAAAACCGAATTCGAAATATTTATGAATGGCTTAAAAACTAAAAGTGCTTTCGTCTCTGAAAACGTCTTAAATAAATATCTTCCATTAACTCAGAATCCACAAAAAATTATTATCGAACACACTGTTGAAACCCCGTTTGGTTCAGGATTTGGCTCTAGTGGAGGAGGAGCATTATCCCTTTCACTTGTCTTAAATAAGGTTTTGGAGACAAAGCTTCCTTTTATCAAAGCTGCCCAGATTGCACATGTAGCAGAAATTGAGTGTAAAACAGGCTTAGGAACTGTTTTTGCTGCCCTATTTGCTGGATTTGGAGTTTTAAATAAACCTGGTGGACCTGGATTTGGTGAAGCAATAAAATATAAACAAAGCAATGACTTAAAACTCGTTTACATTCATTTTGGGCCTATAGAAACTAAGTTAGCTCTCAGTGATCCAATAATTAGGAAAAAAATCAATGATATTGGTGGAAATTTTGTTGATCAGATCTACCTTGATCAAAAACCTGATTTATTTATGGAGTTGGCAAGAAAGTTTACTGACCATGTTGGAATGGCTACTGATAATCTGAAAAAAGTCTTTATCGCAGCTGATAAAGCGAAAATTCCCGTGGCTATGGCGATGTTTGGAGAAGTCGCGTTTTCATTAACTGAGAATGCACGTGCAGAAGAAGTTGCGCGTGTTTTTGAAGAGTCTGCACCTAGTCATGAAGCAATTATTGTTAGTATAGAAGATGAAGGTGCTAGGCTTATTGATTATTAAGCCATCTTTCTATTGAGATAGGTATTAGTATTTCTGTAATATAATGTGTCATCTGTGATGGTCTAGGTACTTTGCCTGTCATTTCTCTGAAATGGTCATAACCCCGTGCTTCAAAAATGTATACATAATTCCATTTCTGATTCATAGCACCATACATTCCAAGATGTTGTACACCAGTCTCATTACATGCTGCTTGCATCTTAGCGTTATGCTCAGCAACTTCTTTCCTTGATCCCGTCCAATCAAAGTATAGAAGTATCTTCATTATGGTTCTTCCATGCATTTGCATTTAGAGAATATATCATTTACGATTTTTCAACAAGAAATATCATGAATTTATAAGCATTAACAAAACAATTATTAACATTGTATTTCTCCTACTTGCGTTAAGAGTGTAGTATCATGTATAATGAAGATATTTTCAACTCTGCGACTATCGAAGGAATGTTAGCCGCACCAGGCCTAAAATGGCATAAATTCCCATCTGATGTAATTCCCCTTTGGCTTGCAGATCCAGATTTCCCAACTGCCCCTGGGGTAAGAAAAGCCATTCAACAAGCAGTTGATGATGAAGATTTCCTGTATGGTGACGATACCAAAGTTCGCACAATACTTGCTGAAAAAATTTCCATAAAAAATAAGATAGCAACCTCTAAAGACGAGGTCTACTTAACACCCGGTGTAATGCCAGCGTTATGGCTTGCATTGAAATATTATTGTAAACCCGGTGATGAAGTAGTAATCACTGATCCATCCTATAATGAATTCAAAAAACTTGTTGACTCCGTTGATTGTAAAGTAAATTATTGGAAACTAGACCAGAAAAATGGTTACAAACATGATGTTGAGGAACTTAAAAAAGTAATATCAAATAAGACAAAATTGATTATCAACTGTAATCCGAGCAATCCAACTGGA
>VGJH01000187.1 GCA_016867505.1 Candidatus Bathyarchaeota archaeon | reverse complement strand
TGACCTCGCTTTAAAAATCATTGATAACTTGAGAGGAGATTTCAGCATAAAAGATTATAGAGACACATTTCGTGAAGAAGTTCAGAAACTTGTTGAAAGTAAAATGAAAGGACAAATAATAACAGTTGAAGAACCTCAAGCAGAAGAAGTAAGAAGCTTGATGCAAGCTTTGAAAGAGACTTTATCACAGATGCAACAACGATGAACACTTACAAACCTATGCTAGCAAACTCGATCGAAACTCCTTTCGATGCCCCTGATTGGATATTCGAAGTTAAATGGGATGGCATAAGAGCGATTGCGTATGTCAATGAAGTACTGAGTTTGAAAAGTCGAAATGGTAAAGAACTCATTAATAATTTCCCTGAACTAAGTGAACTATTAAACCTAACGAGTAATGTGGTTCTTGATGGTGAAATAATTGTTATGCGTGATGGTCGATCTGATTTTCAGGAAGTAGTTCATAGAAATCAATTAAGTAATAGACTGGAAATTGAGAAAGCTCAAAAAATTACGCCAGCAATTTATGTGATTTTTGATATCCTTGAAAAAGATAGTATTAGTCTAATAGATGAACCACTGAAAAAAAGGTTAGATATTTTGAACAGGGTTGTTAAACAAGGTAAATTCACAACAATCAGTATCCCTGTTCATGAGCATGGAATTCAGTATTATGAAACCGTCATAAAACGTGATTTCGAGGGAATAATCGCTAAAAAACTTAGCAGTACTTACCAACCCGATTCACGAAGTAGTGATTGGCTTAAAATTAAAAGAGTAAAAAGCTGCGACTGCGTAATTTTTGGTTACACAATTGGGGAAGGAGTTAGAAAAGACACTTTTGGAGCACTTTTATTAGGATTATTCGATGAAGGCAAACCAGTTTATGTGGGACGAGTAGGTACAGGATTCACTGATCTTGAGCTAAATCAAATTAAACAGAAATTAGATGAATTAATTATTAGCAAAGTCTGGTTTACTGATGCAGATATCCCCCCTGGCTCAACTTGGGTAAAACCTCAACTTGTTGCTGAAGTTGGTTATCAAGAAATTAGCAGAGATCTCCGATTGAGAGCTCCAAGATTCCTAAGATTAAGAGATGATAAGCCTGCTGAATTATGCAGTATTATTCAAGTTAAAACTCAAAAATTAGATGAGTATTATGCCAAAAGAGACTTCACTGTCACACCTGAGCCAACTGGAGGCTATACAAGAGGAGAAGGCAATAGCTTCGTCATACAGGAGCATCATAGCAGATTAACCCATTGGGATTTAAGACTTGAAAGAGACGGTGTCTATGTTAGCTGGGCAATACCAAAGGGGATACCAAATGATGTAAATGAAAAACGCCTAGCGATACAGACAGAAGATCACCCTCTTGAGTATGGAGGATTCGAGGGGATAATCCCTAAGGGTCAGTATGGGGCTGGTAAAGTCACAATATGGGATCGGGGATTTTATTTACCAATTAAATGGAGTAACGATAAAATCGAAATAATCTTCGCAGGAGAACGACTGAAAAAACGATATGAACTAATTTTAATAAACAAAGAAAAAAACGAATGGCTAATTTTTAAGAAACAAACCTAGAAATGGAAATTAGGTTTCATCAGGATCAAAATTCATACGAAATCTTCTTGATTCTACTCGATGTCCCTCCTCTCCAGAGAGATTCACTTTTCCCCAAACTCTAAGTTTATGTGAAATTTGAGGATAGATTCGATCAGGAACCCAGAGACTTCCATAAGACTCCACTCTATCTACTACCGAGTCAAAGAGGTTTGGATCAACATCTTCACTGATTGTCAGCCTTCCATAACTTTTAACACTGACTCTTTTACCAACTGTCTGCCACCCTTGGAGCAATTGCTGGTTAATATTTACAACTCCTTTTTCCTCAACTATTTCTCGACTGGAGACGTTACTAGGTGTAAACCTGTAAGACTGATCCGTGCTAGTTGCTCCACGAGCAATTGTTCTCAAACTATCTGTAATACGAGGTATCAACATTAACTCAATTGCCCTGCTAAGCGACTCATATGTTAGAGTATATTCCCTACCAACATAATCAACTAGACCAAGAGTATGTAAATCATCCAGATATTTTCTAGCAGTGTTTGGGCTCATACTAAATTTCTCCCCTATCTCAGTGGATGTGCTCCTCATCTTACTCTCAAGGAAAAGGTAGATGTCCTGTGGCTCTCTATCTAATCCAAGGCTATAAAGAACCCATCTCTTCACCTTTTCAGTGTAGTTTTCTTCCTGCAAATTTTCGAGAGGCCTAAGCCTTCGAACAGTCCATTCAGCTAAAACATCAAACTCTTGCGATTTATTCTCTTCACTCATTTGATTCACCTTTTAAAATAATTGAATGTGCCTTAAGATCCACTCCCTGACTATGTTTTCCCCCAACAACCACTTTTTCACCACTAGCAGAAACCAAGGTAAATGAATGATTCCGATAATCTATGTCAATAACCGGGCCTTCAATTTCAACAGTCTCTTCAGAAACACTCTGAACACCAATAACCTTGACATATTCATTAGAGCATTTCCTTACCATCTCTCCAATAGCTGGAAGAGCTTCACTAACATTACCAAATCCTTTCCCCTTTACTTTGGTTAAGTAATCTGAATTAACCCTGGTTTTAGATTCTGTGGATGCAATAATACGTAAACTCTCAGTAACCCTTGGAATTAACTTCCTAACAATCGACGTCGAAAGCGGTTCGTTGATGTAATAAGCTTTACCAAGCTTCTCAATTGTACCGGTTGAATAAAGTTCATCTAGGCTCACCTGAACTTTTTCCTTTTCCTCATTCAAGACTTTTATAAGATCCTCAAGGGTTGCCATCTTCTTCTCTTCAATAATTGTGTAAACGCTCTGTGTCTTTTTATCTAAACCTAATGAAGCTAAAACCCAAGATTTAATTCTGATGTTATAGGTTTCTTTTGGCTCTTTCTCAGGTAGGGGGATGTTCCTTATCTTCCACTCAACAAGATACTCAAACTCAGACAATATTAATCCCAACTCAATATTATATAACTCTAAATTAGAAAATACTGACTTTATATTTAAATGTTATCCTAAACACAATTAATTTTAGCAGATTTTAAAAAAAAATAATATTTCCTAATAATTTTATTTCCAATCTCTTTTCATTGCCTCAAGCTTCATATCTTGTGGCATCTTTTCAATAGCATAACGTAAAGCAGTACGAGGCATCACTTTCTTTTTACTTAAAACATAATTATACACTTCTAATTGATGAGGCTTACTTTCTTCCTTAATAAGCCATCCATAT
>VGJH01000186.1 GCA_016867505.1 Candidatus Bathyarchaeota archaeon | reverse complement strand
TGTTTGAGCTAAGACCTGGATCTATAGACTAAATGTCAGCAAGACAACAATACTTGTTTCTCTAATATTATATGGTCCTCCAGCAATAATCCTATCATTCCTAACAGGCAACACGACCTACTTGAAAATATTAGCTCTTGGATACTTTATTCACCCCAACCTCAACATCATCTGGGCAATAACCACTGGAACACTATTCGAAATAACCAGACTCATCATAATCATAAAAATCACACAAAAAAGCCTAAACAAATTTCAATATAGCACACGCTCATCACCACTAGCCAGTGATAATAGAAGTCTCGCAAAGGAAATGCACCATAATAGAATATTAACAAATGCAATAATTTTTTTAAAAAGAATAGTTTACTACAGTTTTTAAGGTAAATCTTTATTCAACTATACTGAATTTTGGTTCTTTTTTGTAGGTGGGTGTGACTGGGTTTTCTCTTTTCATTGTGTAGTGTTTTAGAACGACTTCGCGGAGTTTTAGATCTCGTTTTGTGAATGCTGCTGGTTCTCTCTGAAACAGCATGGCTTTGAGGGGATGCAGGAAAGCGGAGAGGGTGTCAGCGGTTACCTTGTATCCATCCCTATTCTCACTGATAAAACTGTAATCAAAAAGAGGCAAAGGAACTGGCAGAGGCCTGTGCTCAACACTGAAACCAATCAACTCATTAAAAACAACTCCAAAATCAATAGGCTTCCACCAACGATAACAAAGGTAAAAATAGGGCTTCTCCACTAGCATCAAAAACAAAAGAAACGAAAACCAAAATAAACCTTACCAAAAAAACAGTCCAGTAACATGTATTATATTCATCAACATATCATTTGGTTACTAAAACATGTGAAAGAGACCTATTTGTTCTCTCCATAAAACACTTATGAGTTGTAATTAGAGTAGCTTCTGCGAGGAATTTGAATGAATAAGCATCTAAAAGTGTCTGCTCTGTTAATTATCACGATTTTATCTGTTGTGGCTTTTGCTCAGGCTAAGCCAAACGGTGGTCTTCAACCTGGAATAGACTTCAGTGGACCCCACTTCAACCTGAACGTACATGGAGTACCAAAAGACGTTGATAAACCTGTACCAGATGACTCGGGTTCAGGACGCCACTCTGTATTCATGCCAATAAACAAACCTGTGGAATTCTACTACAAGATGGATGGTAAATGGTGGATTGTTGAAGACTGTGACGCAACAGGAGACGGAGTAATCAGTATTATTTTACCTAAAGAACTATGGGACGAAGGACCAAACGGAATACGTGACGATGGTGATGACGTGCTAATCGGTACAGTGAAATCTTACAGGGTTTATTTGGCAGCACTCGGGAAACCATCAGATGGAATAATTTCAATGGATCCAAATGCAACAATACCAGTACCAAATCCCACAACAGGTGTTAATCAGACAATATACATCGAACTCACAGACTCCCCACTAACTGCAACCAGAGCAAAAGGAAAGCCTGTATGGCAAAACGCAACAGATCTATTCCTAGCAACAGTATGGGTATGGACAGCGGATCTTGATCTTGATGGAAACTGGTGGATAGGTGACTCTTGGGATGGCACATTTGAAGACTGTGACTCTGGAGAAGTAACTGTATACGCCGATTACTATGTCTTTGACATACCTGAGCTTATCAACTATTGGTGGGATGTATCTAACACTGGAGTCCGCCACATGCAGGTTAGATTCTATCCAGTACTAAAATTAAATTAATCTCTCTTTTTTTTGATTTTTTATTCTGTTATTGCATAAATTCCGAACTGGGGAACCCAATGGTAGTAAGAGTAATACGCATCCTTTTCTTCTTTGTCTAGGTGGATTTGAGAAATATCTTCATGAGTTTTTAATCCATGCTTTATATGCTTATGGTAAGCTGTAACGAGGAAATTAGATTCTTCAGTAGGTAACTTTCTTGCTAATGATTTAATCGCCCAAGCTCTACTCCAGTTCATGCCATAATGGTGAACTTTTTTAGGATCAACTTCGCGCTGAACCACTGGGTTCAGAATGTCTTTGCTTAGCTCACTCGATCTAATAATTTTGCTGATTATCTCAAGAGGCTGTGTCTTCGTCAACAAATATACCCAACTCCAGAATGGCGACAGGAAAGCATTAGGGTCAGTTTCTAATTTTGGATCAAAAACCATTCCATCATTCAAGAAATTCCTTGAGACGTAAATTAACACGTCTTTCAGTTTCTCCTCTTTATGGTACTGAAGATAATCATGCAGCTGAACGATGGAGAATGAGTCGTTCCTATACTGATTCGAGTATATGTTGGGAGCACGCTCAGGACCCTCAAGGTAATAATCCAGTAGACTATCAGCAACATAATTAGTAAGTATCCTCCAGTTTGAAGGCAGATCAACACCATACCTTTTACTCCACAGATCAAACTCAATCGCAAGCCTCAGCAGCCATGCTCTCCCATAAGGCGTTTCGAAGGTTGGTTCACTCTTCAGCTCTTTAATAACTGCGTCTATCTTCTCAACAGAGAACCTTTTACAGACTTTTACCGCCAAGTCATGGTTCTTGCCAGTACCAGTTAAATCAGACCTGAAAACTGCCCAGTGCCCATGAACTGAAGAGTGCCAGTCATAACATCCATGAAAAATTGCTCTCCCACCATGAACCACATCAAATCGCTCAATGCATCTTGAAGGTATTTCCCCAAGTATATCTATCCAATACAGGCGATCAGGAAAATCCTCAAGCAAAATATTTGACCCAACAAGTCTGTTACAATTAAGGATAAAACAGTATTCAAAAATTTTATATATTGTCAATTTTTGTGTATAAACTCTAAAAACTTTACAAATTAACTATCCAAGAACTAATTACAAAAAATACATGAGTGAATGAAAAAAATAAAATACAGTAATTAATTGATATTTCTAGGATTGAAGTTAGAAAAGTATATAATGATAGATTTTATTTGAATAAGTGATGAGTATTAGCATAAAAGATCTAGACGAGAACGCTTATAGAAATCTGAAAGCAGAAGCAGTTAGGCATGGTATGAAGGTGAGTGATGCTGCAACTGAAGCTTTCCGAGAATGGGTGGCTTCGAAGAGACAGTCTCGTGTAAGAGATCTTGATAGAATGAAAGCGGCTGCACTGGATATGGATGCACTTAGAGGAAGCTGTGGCAAATGGTCAGGATCCGAGGAGATTAGAAGATGGCGAGACGAGAGGAAGCTGTGATAGATGCATCCGTTGTAGTTAAGTGGTTTTCAGAGGAAGAAAACACAAAATCTGCCTTGCTTGTTAGAGATGAACATATTGAAGGTAATAGA
>VGJH01000185.1 GCA_016867505.1 Candidatus Bathyarchaeota archaeon | reverse complement strand
GCGGATGTGATTGCAGTTGCAGCAGAGGCCTTTGCTTCATCAGCAGCGGTCTTTGCAGCGGTTGCAGCGGTTGATGCAGCTTGTGCAGCGGCTTTAGCAGCTTGTGCTTCAGCTACTGCGGTGTTTGCTGTGGTTTGTACTGCGGCGATTGCTTCCTTGGCTTGTGTGCAGCATTGGATGAAGGTTGCATTCATCTCGTGTAGGTATCTCCAAATGTCTGTTAATGAGAGTCGTACTACATTGAAGGTTGTCGTAACATCAGCTACCGGTCCCTCATTATATGCATCGTCTTCGATTGACCAATCATCAACAGTAGCGTTCCATGTACCGCTAGCATATCCAGATGCTACTATCCATGTTCCTGAATACTTTTGTGTACTTGGATTATATTTAGTGAGTACATGTCCTACATCTTCACCATTAACTCCATAGAAGTCAACCCATATACCCTCATCTTCTTCAAAGAGGTTTATTACTGGGTCGTCACTTGGGTATAGTGCTCTGAATGATACTATGAGATCATCGTCACTCATGTACTCTGGTTTGTTTGTTGCTAAGTCTACTACCCTAATTACTGCTTCTATTACCTCGAATTCATCTGAGTCGTTAGTGTGCATAATATAGTTGCCATATGCGTCAACCACATCGTTAGTATAGAATTCGAATTCATAGTCCGTAAGTGGTGCATTATATGGAATCTTCCACTTTGCTGTCCATGCACCATCTGTGCTATTGTAATCTGTTGCGGATAGTGTTACAGTGTAGTTGAGTAACCAAGGACCTTCCCAATCGCCTTCTGCACGGATTTTAAGTGTGCCTAAGTCGCTTGGAGTGTATAGGGTTGTGTCGGGGTAGATGATTCTGAATCTTCCTTGTGCTGTGAGTGTTCTCTGGATTTCAGCTCCAGCTGCTGGATAAACAAGTGTTGGGGAATTACCACCTTCTACATCCCAATTATCAAGTTTCAATATCGCATAGTGAACTGTTATTATTCCACCAGTTGAAACGTAGTTCGCGGGTCCTTTGTTACCATATCTATCAGTTAATGTGTTAGATGTTATATTGAATCCCCAGCCTATTCCAATTGGAGCATTCTTTGGGTACTTGTATACACCATACCATACTGGATATGGTGATTGTGCATAACCATCAAGAACTAGTGTAGCAAACTGTGTGGTGTTATAATAAACTCCTATAGTTGGTGGTGCGCCTAAGTCTCCTGCAAGGACATATGTGTGGTCAGGATATTCTAAACTGACGTTAACTAATTGAGATTCAGTTCTCATTAATGATGCATTAAAGAATGGAAGGTTAATTGATCCTCTTATTGAAATTGTTGCAGGTATCACTTCAAAGGTTGCTGATTTATAGAATGCTGATCCGTTGTAGAGTCTCAGGGTGTAGGTGCCTAGGGGAGCATCTTTTGGAATATACCAATCTCCACTATACCAAGGTGCTATAGTAGCATTTGGAGTTTGTCGGATTACTACACCGTTTGACATGACTATTTCATAATATGTAAATGAACCAGCTGTGTATGTCTGGAAATGCATTGTCTCGGTTCTCATGTATTGAGCTTTACTTAGTAATGCAACAGTGAAGGATGTTGTAGCAAGAGTGGAAGTACCTTTTACCCACCAAGCATTGTAAACTCCTAATACACCTAATAGACTATCTGGATTAGCACTTGTCCATGTTTGTGTCCAGTTGCCATCTGAAGTAAGCACAACGGTAGCTGTACTATTAACAATCCAGGTCCCTGAGGGGTTTTTAACAGCGATTTCTGTTACTGACCCATTAAGGGATAATGCAGCACCAGTGACTTTTCCTGTGAGTGTAATTGGTCCACCCTCAGTAACTTGTGATGCGGATGCAGTGAGTGTGTAAGCAGTTAATACAGTAAACCAGTCTTTCTTTGTTGGTATACCGTCGGAGTCTAGGTCAACTACCTCGATGTATCTACCACCAGCGAATGATGATGGAATTGTAACATCTTTAGAGTATGAATACCCTGTAGCTGTTCCAGTAGCTAATAATGCTTCTGTTGTGTTGTCAGCGTCTCTATCGTATCTTATTTGATAATTACCATTGTAGGTAGCTAAGGTACCAGATACAGTTACTACTGTACCGACTGGCCCAAAGCTTGGGGAGATATTGATTGTTGTTGATGGAGCAGACACCATCGGCATCGCCGATAGGAGTATAGCAGCTATAACGAAGATTGACATTAACTTATTCATTTTCATTTTATTTCTTTCACCTATCGTCGTTCAGTTGGATGAAAAGTGAATAATATTCACTATTAGTCATCCTTCTGACGAACGTGTTCAAAATGTCGGTTTCATACTTAAGCATATGTCTACAGTCCTTAGCCATTGTATACAAGTAAGGTGAATCGTGTTAACAATCATTGGATTATCACATAAAAAATGGACATAACGGGGCATTTTTATGGGTTTTTCCAATGAAATAATATACAATAGAATATTGATTGGAAATAACATAAAAATGATCTATATGTAAGATTTTTCATCAATAATATAAAGAGGTGAATTTTATTAATTCTAAATATGGTTATTGATTGATTTATGTTAAAAAAATCAGGTTTTAGGGATTCTGCTGAATCTGACTTTAGCTAAACCCCTTAAATACTCTTTCTCAACTTCTCGGTACCCTAAAGCATGAAAAATTCCTTGGGCATATCGTATTAATACTTCAGTAAACTCTGGACTCATCATAAAACACACAAAACTAAACTCTACACCATCATCATTTTTGATGGTGACCTCATCAAGCCCCCAGGAAATTAATAGATCTTTTTCAAGGAAGTTTAGTATCTCTGTACTTGGTATGCGTTTACTAAGGAATTTTCCATACCATTCACCGGATTCTTGCCAGATTTGAAGGTGTTTTTCTTTGTTTTTCTCATCAATAGTGCTAATTAAGTGTGCAGCGTTGTTTTTTGGTATAGTAACTGTTCCTGCCTTACTTTTGATTCTATGTAAATTATATTCTCTAATTGCTTCATTGAGGTCTATACCTGTTTTTTCTGCTTCGAAGACGGTCTCCAAAATGTTTGTTGTATAACTTGTTGGGCTTATTCCCTTATTTGAGGTGTATTCTTTAAGTTTTTCAATTATTCCAGAGGGAAGCATTAAGAATTTCCCCTCTTCTTGTTGTTTTTCAGTCAATGATATTAGCCTCGGCGTAGCTTCACTTTGACTATGCCTTTTAACGCTTCAGTTTCTTCAGTTTTGTAACCTAGTATTTGGAAAGCCGATTCCATGAAAATTCCGAGGCATTCTGTATAGCTTTTTGGATA
>VGJH01000184.1 GCA_016867505.1 Candidatus Bathyarchaeota archaeon | reverse complement strand
CAGTTCTTGGGGTGTGAGTAAAGTTGTTCTTTTTGCAGCCATATAAGGTGTCAGTTGTTTATAGTTCCATACACTCATTAAATTCACTTCCTGGAATACTGTATATTTATGCTGAGATTTGACATATTTATTATCAACTCTTTGAAGCTCTTTCTTTACGTTTCCTTTGCAGAACACGTACTCTTATTGAATCTTGTCTCTCTGTTTCTTCTAATATTAATTCTATGTAATTAATTGTTTTACTTAAGTTTGGAAGTACTTTGTGTTCCAACCTATTTAACTGCCGATTTTTAAGTGCAATTACGTCTAAGAGTACTCTGATGGATGATTCAATTTCTGCTAAACCAACTATGTTTTCTAATCCTTGTTGTATTTTTAAAGACGCAGTATCTAATTCAATTGGTGTATCCATTAAATTAAGTCGAGGAGATGCTTCTTTAGCGCGTATTAATTTTAATGAATGAAATTGAATTCCTATTACACCAATTTTTTTTTCTTCATGTACATCATACTTAATTGGTAATGCAGTTAATGAAGCGCTTTCAATTGTTCTTGAACCTACAATCAACTCACTTTTCGTGAAAGTAGAATAAGCCTCATCAAGGTTTTTATACATATTATCACGATAAGTTTGTAATTCTTTAACTAAGTCAAACAAAGTTCGCATTAAAGCTTCTAGATCCTTTTTGATTATATTGACAAGGCTTTCAGCTAATGCAATTCTACGTCTGAGTCTTACTAATTCTTGTCTTGTTGGGTGAACTTGTTCCATTTCACCCGACAATATTTACTCCTTCCTTTCGATATTTAGGATGATATTTCTTAATAATTTCAGGATCTATCCTAGCAAGTTCTGTTTCAGGGAATATGGATAATAAATTCCATCCAATATCAAGTGTTTGAGTTATACTTCTCGATTCTTCAGCTCCTTGGCTAATAAATTTCTTCTCAAAATCATCAGCAAAATGCAAGTATAGTTTATCAGTTTCAGACAAAGCAGCATCTCCTGATACTAAAGCAGTCTCTCTAGCTTTTTTACCTTCAGAGTAAGCATAATATAATTGGTCAGATAACTGTTTATGGTCTTCCCTAGTTTTTCCTATGCCAATTCCCTTATCCATTAAACGGGATAATGAAGGAAGCGGATCTATTGGAGGATATATTCCTAATGAATTCATTTCACGGTCAAAAATTATCTGTCCTTCAGTAATGTATCCAGTTAAGTCTGCGATGGGATGAGTGATGTCATCATCAGGCATTGTTAGAATAGGCATTTGAGTGACTGATCCTTTTTTACCATGGATCCTACCTGCTCTTTCATATATAGAAGCAAGATCAGTATACATATAACCAGGATAACCTCGTCTTCCAGGTATTTCCATACGAGCAGCAGATATTTCTCTAAGAGCCTCACAATAACTAGTCATATCAATTAAGATAGCTAAAACATGCATATCTTTCTCAAATGCGAGATATTCTGCAGTAGTTAAAGCCATTCTAGGAGTCATAATTCTTTCAATCGCTGAATCTTCTGCAAGATTAACAAACATTACCACCCTATTTATAACTCCCATCTTGATGAAGTCATCTTTATAATATGCAGCTTCATCTGCAGTTATTCCCATTGCAGCAAATACAATAGTAAACTCTTCTTCATCACCAACTTTTGCTTGTTTAACTATCTGTGAAGCTATTTCTTTATGTGGGAGCCCCGCGCCTGAAAAAAGCGGAAGTTTTTGTCCTCTAACTAATGAATTCATTGCATCAATTGTTGATAATCCTGTTTGAATAAAGTCTGAGGGGTGAGCTCTTGAATAGGGGTTAATAGGTGAACTGTATATGTCGTAAAAATTTTCTGGGATGATCGGTGGACCACCATCGGCTGGTTCACCCTTACCCGTAAAAACTCTACCTAACATATCCATTGAAACAGGAAGTTTAAATGATTCTCCCGTAAAACGAATTGCAGTTTTTTCAATGTCTAAATCGGTAGTGCCTTCAAACACTTGAATGATGGCCATGTTTTCACTTACATCAATTACTTGACCAGTTCGTTTTTCTTTATTTTGACATATGATCTCAGCTAATTCTCCATATGCAACTCCGCCTTTTATTTCGACATATAAAAGAGAGCCCATATATTCTTTAATTGTATAAAGTTCTCTTCCAGTTTCAGATATTTTTAACATTTTTTATTCTCCAACTTTCAATAACGTATCGAATTCATTGTTAAGTTTCTCCTCGATTCTTTTACTAACCTCTTTGAAATCTTCAGGTTTTACTATTTTCATTCTTGCCAGATCTTCACGTACACTCAAGTTGAGAATTTTAGATAGCTCTATCTCAACCTCAATTGCTTGTGTCATTCTCTTATGAAATAGTAATATTAATTGAAGCATTCTAGAAGTTTTATCCATCGGAGAAAACATATCAACTGGATGAAATGCACTTTGTAATAGGAAATATTCTTTTATCATTTTAACTGCTTCAAATACAGCACGTTGTTTATCTCCAAGTATTTCAGCACCAACAAGCGATGCAATTTCTTTTAATTTTTCTTCTTCTTTAAGAAGAAACATAGCTTCTTCACGAAGTTTCTTCCAATCTAAATCTAAATTATCTTCTAATTTATCTAACTCTTTTAAGTATTCAGAATAACTCATCAACCAATTAATTGCTGGGAAGTGCCTTCTATGAGCCAAGTTAAAGTCTAATGCCCAGAATACTTTTGTGAGTCTTAACGTATTACGAGTAACTGGTTCAGAAAAATCTCCACCAGGTGGTGAAACCGCACCAATTACAGTGATTGAGCCCTGCCTTTCGCCTGAACCTAAAGTAGTAACTCTTCCTGCTCTAGCATAAAATTCCGCTAATCTTGATGAAAGATAAGCAGGATACCCCTCTTCTCCAGGCATTTCTTCAAGTCTTGCAGAGATTTCTCTAAGTGCTTCAGCCCATCTTGAAGTTGAATCAGCCATAATGGTTAAATCATAACCCATATCTCGGTAATACTCAGCTAAGGTCATTGCTGTATATATACTAGCCTCTCTTGCTGCAATTGGCATATCCGAAGTATTAGCAATTATTACCGTACGATTAATTAGAGGTTCTCCTGTTCGAAAATCAGTTAATTCTGGAAATTTTTCAACAACATCCGCCATCTCATTACCACGTTCACCGCACCCAACATATATAACTACATCAACATCAGCAGCCTTAGCTAATGTTTGTAGCATAACTGTTTTTCCAGTACCGAAACCTCCTGGAATTGTAGCTGCTCCTCCTTTAGTGATAGGGAAAAACGAATCAATAACTCTCTGTCCAGAAATTAGAGGTA
>VGJH01000183.1 GCA_016867505.1 Candidatus Bathyarchaeota archaeon | reverse complement strand
AGTTTGTAAAAGAAAGGTGTGTATGGGATTAAAAGAAACTGCATTTGAAACACTTAAAATAGGATGTATATTGCCAGGTGGCTGGTTGAAAAATCAACTTAGGATTCAAGCTGATGGTTTGAGTGGACATTTAGAAGAGCATTGGCCTGATGTTGGACCTGAAAACGGTTGGAGGGGTGGACAAGGTGAGAGTTGGGAGCGTGGGCCTTATTATTTAGATGGATTAGTTCCTCTTGCTTACTTGTTAAAAGACGAAGGTCTAATTAAAAAAGCAAACTGTTGTATGGAATGGGTATTAGCTAGCCAGCAAGAAAATGGTTTGTTTGGACCTAAGAGAATAAAGACAGTTAATAATGATGTGGATAAGAAGCAAGATTGGTGGCATTTTATGATCATATTAAAAGTGTTAATGCAATACGAGGAAGCTACTGGAGATAAAAGAGTTATTCCATTTTTAAATAAGTTTCTATTATATTTAAACAGTACAATAGAAGAACAGCCATTAAGAGGATGGGCGGCAGCGCGCGGTGCTGAGATGTTGCTGTGCATTCAGTGGCTGTATAAACGCAATTCGGAAAGCTATCTTTTAGATCTTGCTAATACAGTTTTAAAGCAGACGATTAATTGGACAGATATTTTTTATGATTTTCCTTTTTGGCGAAAAGTAGAAACTTTTGATTGGCGAACACATGTAGTTAATGTTGCCATGGGTATTAAAACACCGGGTGTAATTTATGAGTTTACAGGAGATGAAAGAGAAAGAGAAGCAGTTCATAAAGGAATTGATGGCTTGATGATTTATCATGGTCAAGTTCACGGGATGTTTTCAGGTGATGAATGGTTGGCTGGGAGTCATCCTAGTCAGGGAGTTGAACTATGTGCTATTGTTGAATATATGTATTCAATGGAGCAACTAACTCGCATTTTTGGGGAAGGAAAATTTGGAGATATTCTAGAGAAAGTTTCTTTTAATGCTTTACCAGCTGCGATTTCACCTGATTGGACATCGCACCAGTATGACCAACAGGTTAACCAAATTTTGTGCAATAGAGCTAAGCGAAGCTGGAGCAGTAACGGACCTGAAGCCAATATGTTTGGATTAGAACCACAATTTGGTTGTTGTACTGCTAATATGCATCAAGGTTGGCCTAAACTATGCTCCCATTTATGGATGTCAGACAAAGAAGGAGGTTTAGTAGCAGTTTCATATGCGCCTTGTACTATTAGTACACAAGTTGGTACAGGTACTAAAGCTATATTAAAAGTTAGTGGTGAGTATCCATTTCGTGAGGATGTAATTATGAATTTATCTATGAAGGACTCTGAACTTTTTACAATTTTATTTAGAATTCCGGCGTGGTGTGATACACCTGTAATTGCAATTAATGGTGAATCTATGGAATTTGAGATAACGGATGGCTTTGCTAAAATTGAACGGAAATGGTACAGTGGTGATTCTATTCAGTTACACCTTCCAATGAAGCCACTTTTGAAACCACGAAATATGTATGCAGTAGGCATTGAAAGAGGACCAATTGTCTACGTACTTCCAATCAAAGAGAATTGGCAACAAGTTGCCAAAAGAGATAAATTCCATGACTGGGAAATTTACCCTGCTTCACCTTGGAAATATGGTATTCTATCTGATACAAAATTTGAAGTAAGTACTTTAAAAGTACCATATCAGCCGTTTGAAGCAGTTAATGCACCAGTTCGGATAAAGGTGAAAGGTAAGTTTATAAGGGAATGGATGATGGAGAACAATAGTGCAGGAAGTCCACCTATGTTTCCATGTACGGAGGGTCAAAAAACAACGGATTTAGAATTGGTACCATATGGAAGTGCTAGATTAAGAATTGGGGAGTTTCCGTTGATTGATAAACGTATTAATAATAGATAATGTGTATATTCCTGCTTTCATGCAAGCTCTGGAGATGTTATTGATAGAATCGATAGGCTTGGCTCTTGGTAGTAAATTTAGCCTGTGATAAAAGATGAATTCATCTTTTATCACAGGCTATCTCTTTTGTGTACATATTTTTTATTGTGTAATCAAATATTTACACTTGGAGGTAGCGTTATCTATCAATTTGTATATATATTTTTGTTTAGTTTTTAAAGAGCTATAGAACTTTGAATTGTAAACACAACTCTTAGGTAGTTCAAATTAATAGGAAAAGAATATGAAGCTTGATAAAAGTACTTCAAATTTAAGAACTAAAAATAAATACCAGTGCGCTTATATTGGAGTTCTAGACCTCGGCACAACGTCTGTTAGGTTTATCATATTTCAGCTAAATGGAATGGTTGTTTCTGAGTCATATCTTCCAGTAAAACAGTATTATCCGAGATCAGGATGGGTGGAAGAGGACCCGACAGAAATTTGGGAAGCAAGTCAGGAGGTAATAAAGAGATCATTTTTACAATCTCAAATTAGCCCAAAAGAAATAGTTGCAATTGGAATTTGCAACCAACGGGAATCTACAGTTGTTTGGGATAAGAATAGTGTAACGTAAAGGGGGTATATGAGCTTATGCCTTTTTCAACAGGGCTGTTAAGGAATGTATCCCAGTGTCTTGGGGATTATGGTATCCCTCTTAACCTGAGTCATACTATTACTGGAATATATGGCCAAAGAAGATTAGAAGCTGTAGAAGTATCAAGAGTTGATGAAAATCTAAACCCATTAGATTTAACCCGGAAAAAAGTACCCTGCGATACACTGCTATTATCGGTTGGACTTTATCCGGAAAACGAACTTTCAAGAACATGCGGAATAGAGATTGATAATAATTCCGGAGGTCCTGCAGTGGATGAAAATCTTGAAACATCGATTAAAGGTATTTTTTCATGCGGTAACTCTTTATTTGTAAATGATCTTGTTGATAATGTGACAGAAGATGGCTATTATGCTGCTGAAAATGCAGCTGTTTTTTTAAATGGCGAAAGGAATGACGAAAGAAAAGGCGATAAAAAATGTAATTGTTTCGTGAATATAGGTTCAGGTGAAAATATAGTATATATAATCCCCCAAAAAATTAGCGGAAAAGCTGATGTTAATTTTAGAATTAGAGCTAAGTACCCTGTAAAAAATGCATACATTGAATTTCAGGGGACAGGGTTTAAGAAAAAATTAAAATTTGTTAATCCAGGAGAGATGATTTTTATAAAGGTCAGCAAAGATAGTTTTAGCGGTTTAGCCTTCGAGGAATTAAAAAATAAGGGTAGAAGTTTAATTGCAAATATAAGAGAAGCAAATATAAAAGAGGTTGGCCAATGAATAAGAAAAAATTGACATGCATTGTTTGTCCATTAGGATGCCAGATGGAAGTTGTTTATG
>VGJH01000182.1 GCA_016867505.1 Candidatus Bathyarchaeota archaeon | reverse complement strand
ATATGGGGTTTAATGAATTGGGTCAGTAATGGAGCTTTAAAAAAACAATACACGAAGCCTACAAATGGTGAAAAAGCAAGAGAGCAAACATTAAAAATAATTAAGGATTTGAGAGAAGCATTGCTTAATATGGATGATGAGGAACTCAAATCTCTTCGACTTCTGAACCACCCATTCTGGAATATAATTAATGGTCCTTTCTCTGATGCACTAACACATACTGGACAAATTAATAGTTTCAGACGTTTAGCAGGCAACCCTGTTGCAGGAGCGAATGTGTTTAAAGGCGAACCACCTAAATCAAAAATAATTAAAGCTTAACAAAATAGTAAACATTATAAAAAACATTTTTTAATGTATCCATGGCGGTGCGGTGCCTTAGAAAAAATAATCATCCATGAACCCGTGCCCCTACCAAACCAGGAGCACGCATAGCTCCCCATTATTTTTAATTCTTTTTTTGGCGATTCATCATGATTGATATTGTTAGAAATATTCCCAATAAAATTGAAAACATTGGGTAGCTTGGGATTCCTTGATTTGTTTGGGTAAAAACTGCTTTCACTAAATAATTTGCATTCATTGTTATTTGATATGGATTTGATGCTCCTACTGGGTTTCCATTAAGCTCCCAATGATCGAATTGCCAACCAGTAGAAGCCTTTGCTGAAATAGAAATTATAGTTCCCTTATCATAAGATTTCTCTCCAGATGGATTTATTGATCCTGAACCAATAATCTGAATGGTTAAAGAATATGTTAATTGTTTAAAAACTGCTTTTAGAACATGATCTGTGTTCATTTTAATATTATACGGATTTGAATTGCCCATATTGATGTTATCTAATAACCAATGATCAAGTATCCAGCCTTCTTGAGGAGTCGCATTAATTTGAACATTTTCTCCTTTACTATAGAAGTATTGGTTTGATGATGGTATTGTATAGCCTAAGCCGTCTGAATTTTGAATTATTAGAGAATACTTTGTTTCATTATATGCCAGTGTATATAATGTATGTAGAGTATCTGCTAAATAATTGGTAGCTAAATTTAATGATTCTCCACATCTATCCTTGAAGACCTGATCATTCCAATTATAATTAGCATCCATCCAATAAGCAGTGTATAAACCTCCATCATCATAGAATGTATTTCTGCCCAACTCTATAGAAGCATCATAAGCTGAAAAGTTATTTAAAAAACCATCAAATGCCAAAAAAGACTCAAATATACCATAATTGTAACTTGTTGTTCTTGTTTTTACATAATCTTCATAGTCGCTGTGATGTTGCTCCGGTTCTATCACATGACCAAATACTGCCACATCATTGATGTAATGTGACATACTACCAGCATAAATCGCTGCTAGTGTATATCTACCAGCTTTCAGTTCCGATAAAGCTTTTTCAAACTCAGTTTTTACTCTTAAAGCTGCACTATTATCAATGACCTGACCATTTTTATCATAATAATTGTGATGTTTTGATACATCCCCATACCCTACAATATTTCCATAAGAAGCACCACTATTGTCAGGAAACTCTGTTCCATAAAGAAAATAATTCAGGTTGTCATCAATCCATTTTCTTTCAGATTCTGGAAGCCAATTTTTAGCATGTTCTGCTATCCAGTCATGTGTGCCATAATCGGGAAGTGAAGAATTGGAACTATAACCCCCATTACTCCAACTAAATGCAACATAAATATCATTGAAAAATAAAATTAAAATAATTATTTCAAAAACAAGAATGCATTTTATGTTTTTCTTATAAGTCATAACTGAATCTCAAATAATGACTTTATAAATAAAACTTTTAATAAAAAATGTTAATGAATTAGTGTTTTATTAGAGAATCTCATAATTTCATAAAAAAATGAAATGATTATTTAAGTTTGGTTTTTGATAGTTGCTTCATCATTATGAATACAACAATTGCTATTATCAGGAAGTCGATGAGGGCTCCAACAAAGTCACCGATGAGGAATTTGATTGGGCCAACTACTAGCTCTGCTTTACGCCATTCTCCTCCTGGTATAATTACCGCGATTATTGGCATGAGAATGTCTGCTACTAATGCTGATACAAGTTTCCCAGCTGCTGAGCCTATAATGACACCAATCGCTAATCCAATAACACCATACTTATTCAGAAACTCGAAAAACTCATCCATAAACGATTTCTTCACAGGTGGTGCTGGTGGAGGGGGTGGTGGAGCGGGTTTGGGTGCAAGGTATGAACTTATTTTAGATAATTCTTCTAACATTTTTTCTTGAACTTCTTTACTTGACATTAAATCACCGAAAACTATTCTGATTCTTACTTTATATAAGTTTATGATTTTAGTCTATTTTGATTAAAATATATCAAAATTTGATATGAGTTTTTTTAACAATCTTTAATTGTAAATTACCTCTTATTCTATCGTGATATATTATGAAATTTGGTTCTTTGCCACGTATTAAGTTGGCTAATCTTCCTACACCTATTCAGGAGATGCCTAACTTAACTAAGTTACTTGGTGGTCCGAAGCTTTGGATTAAGCGTGACGATTTAACTGGGTTAGCTTTTGGTGGGAATAAAGCTCGTAAACTGGAGTATTTGATGGGGGATGTTTTAGCTAAAGGGTGTGATTATGTTGTTACTCATGCAGGGTTTCATAGTAACTGGTGCACACAGACTGCAGCAGCATGTCGTAGACTTGGTATCGGTGTTGTGTTAATAAAAACAGCTTCAACAGATGACTGGGAACCTGATGAATGGAACTCAAATCATCTTCTACACAAATTAATGGATGCTGAGATTGAAGTGAGTAGATCGGAGGATGTGAAGCAAAAAGTTGATGCTCAGATGGAGCGGCTTCGTAAAGAGGGGCATAAGCCTTACTACATGCCTGTTGGCGGTTCAGTGATGCTTGGTGCGATGGGTTACATGAACGCTGTTTTAGAGATCATGAATCAATCTCAGGAAATGGGAGTATATTTCAATTATATCGTTCATTGCACTGGCTCAGGAGGAACGCAAGCAGGCCTTGTCTTAGGTGTTAAGGCTTTCAACAGTGACACTAAAATCATCAGTGTCGCAGACGACTCCAGTCCACCTGACGAACATATAGCAAAGGCTTGGCCAATAATTAATGAAGCAAGAAAAACTCTTGGCATTAACATCAGTGTCACTGACGAGGATCTGAATGTTTTAAATGATTTTGGAGGTGGTGGATATGGATTCATCTCAGAGGAGAAGATTGAGGCTGTTAAATTCCTTGCTGAGACCGAGGGAATATTCCTTGACCCAGTTTATACTGCCCCAGCAATGGCACAGCTGATTGACTTGGTGAAAAAGAAGAAATT
>VGJH01000181.1 GCA_016867505.1 Candidatus Bathyarchaeota archaeon | reverse complement strand
CTTTAATAGATTTTCATAAAGATTTAATACTATTGATTTTATGTCTGAGGGAATAGCTTCGTAGTCTTGAACACCAAAATAATGATCATAATCTCTTTTAAATCGACTTTTTCCTTTAAGATCGTTTGTATAGGGTGTTTTTAGGAGATAGTCTTTTAAGAAGTGGTTGTCAGGATCCTTTTCAGCAGCTAAAAATAATGCTAATTCCTGTTCCTCCTTACCCATACCACTTGAATCGAATCCGTATGTTTTTTCTCCACCAAAAACAGTGTAAAGTGATTTATGATTTTCAGTAAATAGATCTTTGTTGAACCCAAGTTTCTTAGGATTAACTCCTATTGCTTTTAAGAAAGCATACGTTCTAGCGCATTTTGAACAAGCTCCACACCATCTATCAAACTCTCCGGAGGGTTCATCACAAAAACATGATAACTGATATTTTCCGTGCTCAGGATAATTTTCGTGAAGACACCTAATAATTGCTATTTCATTTAAGGGTCCAACAAGGCTAGCGACGCGTGATGAATCGTTTGTTAATGTTCGGAGCATGTTATCCATTTGAAGAGTCCATCGGCTTGATTGATCAAAACAATAATTTGCCCTGAAGCCTTCAGCTGTGAAAATCTCTTTATCGCAACTAAACTCATTTCCATAAAAAAGGTAGCGTGCCTTATTTTTCAATATAAAAGGCAAATAAATAAAGAAATAATGCAGTAATTGAGTTCCCCACCCAAGAGTTGAACTCCTTGTACCCATGTAATCAGATAAATGGAATAATCCAATATCATGATGAATTGTATAATATTCAACGCCAAACTCAGTGGACAGTTCTTTAAGCAATTTTGAACGATGTTTATGTTCATAAATGTTTGACGGCTCAATAACGTTAACTAAAATCGGTTCAATACCAAGCTCTAAGCAGACAGCTAATGTTAGAAGACTTTCCTTTCCAGATGTGAAAGAAATTATCGCTTTTTTCTTTGGTTCAAAAGATTTAGACCAAATTCGTGTTTCTCCTTCTTTAAAGATGAAGTCTAAATTATAATAATCTCGCATATAGTCTATGTTTGTTTTTTGGTCAAGTTCTGCGCTTGATGGCAGGTCATACATTGTGCTCATAAATAATTGAGGCTCAAAAAAGGGATTTCTAGTATCATAAATAATCCCTTTCTTTTTAAATAGTAAAGGAAGATAATTTGTCGAAGTAAATGCAATATGGTCTGCAATAAAAGATTTAATATCATAATCTAGTTTAAACCACACTTCTTTTGGAAAAATAATATTATAACTAGAATCATTTAATTTTATATCTATTGATTCGTTATTAAATGAGGTTTTAACCTCTAAATATTGATTTTCAGGGTATAACATTTCTGGAAAGGGATGTGTTGAACAACTAAACTAGTAGAAGTGTAATATTATATAAATTTAATCATTTTAAATCGAATAAAAACGTTAAAAGACTCAATAACATTATCAAAAAATATAAAACCAAAAGATACTCCCTAAAATTAAAATTAATCAATAAAAAAGTCCTAAATTGACAAATAACCAAATATTATTTATTATATTAAAATAAAATCAAAATTAGATTAGTTAAATAAAAAAGGGATAAATTATTTAATTTTATTCAGGTTCTTCATAAGGACCTGGTGGTGCATGGCCGTGTGTAAGGGCATCTCTGAAGAGCATATTCCAAACATCTTGTTCAAGTAAGACTTCTTTTTTAACTACCATTTGGTTTATGTTCTTCAATAAGGTATGGTGCCGATATTCATCATCTCTAATATGATTAAGCATCATTCTGATTCTTGGATCTTTTATTCGAATAATCATTGTGTCAACCATTTTCAGCATATCTACCTCGACTTTAATGTGCTCATTCAAACTTTTTTGTAATTGTTCAAATTCGATATCAGTGATGCTTAAGCTTTTACCTTCAAGAATTGATGCACATGCTTTGTATAATGCTGCATGTTTCGTTGAATCAATAGCTACTGAATCAATTATTTGCTGCAAAACATCATTGCCGTAACCACGGACATCTTTATCTAATTTTACAGCATAATCCTCTTCTTTTTTCGCTAACTCTTTTAATTTTTCAATATTGGAATTAGATTTACTCAAATAGAACACCAAAAAAATCTGTGGAAGCTTAAATAATAAAGCTTTGCTTGATTAAAATCTAATAATTAATATCTTTCAAAAATTTTTATTAAATAATCTATAGGTCCTTTGATTCAGATCTATTAATTACTTGAATATTTAATTTGTTCAAATTCAATTTTTCTAGTAAATAATCTTTCACTATGTTTACATCAAAGAACATACAAGAAAAAACATCAACACTAACCAAATTACTAGTTGAGAAAGTATGAATTGATATGTGGCTTTTATCAATTATTACAAATCCAGTCCAACCAGGATTCGCGGGTTTTCCAGCAACTACTAATGGACCAGCAAGAATCTTCATATCTATCTTACCAGGTAACTCATTAAGAACATCATTTACAGTAGCTTTTTCCATAGGTTTGGTGGATACACCATCAATGATAAGATGAAGACCGATCATTTCGCAGGCTCTAACCTCAAAAAGAAGATATAAAGGTTACACAAAAAGAAGAATCTATAAAATTGTTAGGTTAGAGTTTAAATGATTTAATGTAAATCCTTAGATTATGACTAATGAAGAATTAATTAAAGAAATTAGGGCTAAAGCTCATAATTATGAGAACTTCAGTGGCTGTAGCCAAGCAGTTTTGCTAGCATTACAAGAAGGATTGAATCTAGGCGATTTACAAAGCTATAAAGCAGCAACTGCATTTGCAGGAGGAGTAGCTCGTAGAGGAGAAACATGTGGTGCATTAATTGGTGCATTAATGGCTTTAGGCATCTATGAAGGACGAGAGAAGAAAGAAGATTCTCAAAAACTAAACTCAACTGTTGCTGATGCATACCAAATCTGTGAAGACTTTCAAACTCAACTAGCTCAAGAATTCAAACTAACACAACCACTTCAATCAACACTTTGTAAAGACTTACAGAAAGCCCTCTATGGCCAAAGCTGGATTCTAAGTGACCCAGCTCAAAGAAGTGCTTTCATTGCAGCAGGTGGACATGGTGATGAGGGATGTTTGAAAGTCTGTGGAATAGCAGCTGAAATTACTGCTAAAAAAATTCTTACCAAAAACAAGAATAATTTCTAATTAAATGAAATATTTTTAAATTTAGTAAGGTTAAAAAAAATTAATATATAGACATTTGAGCTTGAAAAGATATTTCAAAGACATAGTTAATTGGGATAAGAGATTAATATCAGCGCCCTATCATTCTGAGACGCATGCGGCTGTAGTCTAGCCTGGTAGGATAGCTGCCTGCCA
>VGJH01000180.1 GCA_016867505.1 Candidatus Bathyarchaeota archaeon | reverse complement strand
GACTTAAAAAAGTCAGGATTCCCATGGCAAGCATGGATCCTTGATACCTGGATTCATAGGTTACAGGGTGGGGAGTTTACAGCCCGAAGGGCTGACCCACGCGAGAGCGAGGGGAGGTCTTCACCCTGACCAACGAATCAGCTGTAAAAAAGCTGACAGAAAGTCAGACTACTTCACTTGATAATAATGCCGAATCTCGCCAAAAATTCAGAGAGTGGTTTAAGAATCTTCCAAGCAGATCCAAGTTCTATAATAGAATTAGAAGAACATTCAGAGCTAGGAGGGCAATGGATGCAGGAATAGCTAAGTGGAAAGGGCAATGTCAACTAAGGTTCATTACTCTTACAACCTCAAATGAAGCAAAGCAATTGAAGATTAATGATAGTTATGAGGTTTTAAAAAAGAGAATTAAAAGGAATTTCAAATCACATTTTAATTATATTAAGGTAAAAACAGAGGAAGGTAATGGAGTCATTCACCTTATTTATGCTGGTCCATATATTTCACAGGCTTGGCTTTCTCGTAATTGGGATGAAATTCATGGTTCACCTATTGTTGATATTCGTAAACTGCGTTTTGGTCGTGGTTTACGTAATTATCTTAGCTCATACCTTCAAAATCAGGGTCGATTATCCTATTCCTGGAATTGGTTTAAAAAAGGATGGGCAACAGCTTACAAAACAATACAATTGAATAAGAAAAGACCCTTCACGCTTGTAGGTAGCTTTGGATTAAACCCTCCAATCTTTTGCAGAAAAGCATGGTCAAGGTACTTCTATAAAGAAGTAGATCCTAAGTTATTTGAAAAATTCATTATAGATTATTTTAAAGAAGAGTCATTAAATAATAAAACAGTTAAAAAAGAAGAATTATTAGATTTCAAAAAATTAGTAAAACAAAAATATCCAGAAGGAATACCATAAAAATAAAATTAAAATTTTATAATTATTTTAATTATAAGACTTTGATTCAGGTTTTTCTAATAAAGCCCTAATCGAATTAATTACAGATTCAACTACTGAACTCTCAATAGAAATTAAACCAGCTTCCCAAGAAGTACCAGCTGTTGAACCACTATAAAGGTTCATTGAAGACACAATAGCAATTGCTCTATCCAATACCATGATTTTCGCATGAACACTCTTATTGTAAGTTAAATCAATCCCTGAGGCCTTTAAAAAACCATGATACTCCTCTTTAACAATGGAATCAGCTGGGCGAGTTACTAAACTAACTTCTTTACCAATAGTAGAAGCTTGTATAAGTGAATCACTTAGGTTACACTTTTCAACATAAGGATTAACAACTAAAACTTCCTTTGTGCAATGTTTGATAAGGTCTTTAGAAAACTCATCCAAGAATTCACCATCAAGATAAAAGTGCTGAGGTTTGAGTGAAATTTCAAGGCCTTTAAACTTCTTCCATTCATCAATCCTGCTTATTAAGCTGTTTTGCTGGGACTCGGTGATTTTCACTGTTTTCATTGACGCTGATTCTGTGGCACTCAAATTTTTGAAATAATTGTTATACTCTTTGTATAATTCAAAATTCACTCTATATTGCCCATCATCTCGTTTTGTCAGAACCTTCGCATCATATAATTCACCAAGTACTTGATTAAGTGAAGCAGTTGAAAGACCAGTCAAGTCACGTATTTCTCCCCAAGAATAAGCTCCATCAACTGCTATGGCTTTGATTACTCTTCCTTTCCATGTTCCCCAGTAAGTTGGTTCTGACAATATAGATCAATTATTTAATTAACAAGAAATATTTAAAATATTTAAAAATGAAAAATTCTTTTAAAATTAATTGATTATGTAATTAGTTGATCTAATAAATTTCTCAAATTTATTAAGGTATTTTTTGATTCAGGGAAATATTCAAAATAACTTTTTAAAAATACTATCCAATCAAGTTTTTCATTGTTAATTGATAAAATTAATAATAGTTGATAAATTCCCTCATCTTTCCCTTTTTGGAAAAACGGAAGAGAAGAAACTAAAATATTATAAAAATTAGAAAAGAATTTACTATCCTTTTCATACAATTCTTTATAGAAATTAATTATCTGATATTTATTACTATAAGCATTAATAATAGTTAAAACAGTAGGATTAATGAATTTATTTCTTGATAAAATATAGAAAACTCCTGTATCTGTACAGCTGTAAAGTTTAATCTTAACTTTCTTTTCTGATAAGCCTTCTTTAGATTCGATATATCCCATTTTTTCGAGGGCAATAACAGCGTTATTAATTGATGCATACTGCTCTGCAGGATATCCTATTTTCTGTTGTATCCCTTGTCTATGGTTATTTGGGTTCTCTGCAAGAAATTCGAGAATTTTTAGCTGTAAACTTCCTAAATCTTTCAATAAAGACATCTTATCACCATAGTGTGTAATGATACTGTGTTACTATTCATAGTATGTTGAATAACAATAGAGTATTATAAGGCTTTGGCGTCAAAATATTCGATAAAGTAGAGATGGAGTATAATCAAGGATTAAGGTTTATAGAACTCAAAGGAGGTGAAAGCGAGAGAGTATATTGTCCTAGATGTCATAGTGAAAAAATTTGGAAAGACGGATTAAGAAAGAATAAAGTAAATAAAATTCAAAGATACTATTGTCAAGATTGCTTTTATAGATTCAGCGATTCTAAAAAGGCATTAATCTTTTTAATGTCTTCTGAGAAAGAGATTTCCTGTCAAGTATGCGGTGGAGAATCGAAAAACTTGATCGTAGTACCAGAAGAAAAGACTACGGGGGAGATCTTAGAGACAAAAAGCTTACTAATTCAATATAGTTGGTATCTCAAAAAAAGAGGAAATGCTGAATCTACAATAGAGAGTAGAACAAGAATATTGAGAACATTATCAAAAAGAGGTGCTGATTTACTAGACCCAGAATCTGTAAAAGAAGCAATAGTTCAACAAAAATGGGTTGAAAAAAGAAAAGCATACGCAGTAGACGCATATACATTATTTCTAAAAATGATTGACCGAACATGGGAACCTCCTAAATTTACAGAAAGTAGAAAACTTCCATTTATACCTAAAGAATCAGAGATTGATGCTCTAATTGCTGGAAGTGGTTACAAAATTTCTACTTATCTACAATTGCTTAAAGAAACAGCAATGAGAGCTGGAGAAGCACAAAAAGTAACATGGAATGATATTGATTTTGAGACTTCTACAATAAGAGTTACTCCTGAGAAAGGAAGCAATCCAAGGATATTCAAGATTTCAAATAAATTAAGAGATTTCCGAATAACCTAGTTTTTACTCACCCCAGTTAAACTTAAAGATCAAAACAATAAATCAATATCCATGGAGTCCTTCGACAAGTTCTTCCTCCAACAAGAATACAAGAAACTCGC
>VGJH01000179.1 GCA_016867505.1 Candidatus Bathyarchaeota archaeon | reverse complement strand
CCTGGATTACTCATTCTACACAAAGCAAAAATTCCTTTTTCTTTTTCTTTTGACCACTTATAAACTGAATCTACACCATTGAGATACCCTGGGAATGGATTAAATGTGATTGCATCGAATCCAAGTTTATCAATCCAGTATAATGCTGCATCCATTGTTGTACCAATATCAGATAATTTACAATCAAGTAATGCAAGGCAGCCACCGTTATGTATCGCAGTAACAATTTCTTTAATCTCATTATGCCCAAAGTTATAAACAATAAATTGAGCGTTTGGCTTAATTATCGGACTAAATGGAGCTGTTGAATTAATAAAATCTATACAGAATTTTTTCATACCTTCAACTACACCAAATTTTTGAATTAAAGGCGGAGGAATTATGAAATTATCTCTTATATCTTTAATTGCTGGATCAAGACCAATACATAAAACACTATTTTTTTCTTCGCTTAGTCGATAATATTTTTCAACAAAACGTTTTCCAAGCATATCATCACTATATCCAAAATTAATATTACTAACATAAAAAAGAGCCTAATGGAGGTATGTTTTTAATTTCTAATTAGCATCATTCAATCAGATTAGGTTCTTGGTGAGGTTAAAGTGAGTAATGAAGATGAAATTAGAAAATTATTAAAATTCCGAAACGATTTGGAATTAAATCTCTTAAAACTTTCAAAAGAATTAGATGACACCAAGAAAGTACTTGCACAAATTGAAAAACTAATTGTTCAACAAGGATTCAAGCAACCTAAAACCATTAAAGATATAAAAGTAGTAACAGATCCTGAGCTAATTTTAGAAAAAGTGGGAGCATCCTCAATTCAAGCTAAAGATGGTACAATCCTTGGTAATATGGAGATAGATGAAAAGCAAATTATATTTTATCCCAAACAAGAATTCCAATTCTCAACAAATATTGCTCCATATCAATCATTCCTTATTGACAGAGTGTTAAATAATATGAAAACAACTGATGAACAAAAAGCCACAAATGGTGAACTTGAAATTGATGATGTATTAAATTATTCAGTAGATCTTGATAATGAAATAATAAAAAGTATAACTGTAAGAAATTATGGAGGCGAAAGGAGATTAAGAGAAATCCAAAGTAGCCTAAGATGGAGTTTTGATAAAATGTATGATAAAATAAGGAGAGGTTAATGTGGAGTTTCAAGATAATCCCTTATGGAGTATCTTGGTAGAAACAGTCCACACATTACCTTTGTACAAAAATCATAAAAATTATGTTAAGGATAAAATTTTAAAAGAAAACCCCATAACCTCACCAGAAGAAATAACTCGACGCCTTTCAATACCCTTTGGTGAAGCTATAGTAATTTTAGAAGAATTAAAAAAATGAGTGATGAATTTAAACTACATAGCGATAAGAAATAGATTTACCCGCTGTCTCACTGTTCTGAATAATTTTTAAGACATCACCAGGTTTAGCGCCTAAAATAATACTGATTGGGTCATTAAATTTAATCCAAGGGAATTGGTATGGTTCAGCATGATATTTTTCAATCAATTCTTTTAATTCACTTGGAGTGACTTTCTCATGCATTGGAACTAATTCATGTTCAAAAATGTCAAAAGTAGGTAAGGTCGGTGGGATTAATTCAATTCCACTTTTATCATCAGCACTACTTCTTGCAGAATAAGTGTATTTTCCATCACCCACAAGAATGCCCTTATCTGCTCCTTCATTTTCTACCATTTCCTGTAATTCACGTACATAACTGATACCAATTGTTTTTTGACCTAAAATTACGTGCATGATAATTTTTTGTTTACCTGATGTTAACCTAAAAATTACTCTATCATCCTGTAATTCCTTCTTGTCAATAACAAATTTTCTATACTTAATTATTAAATCTGCACGTTTTTCTTCAAGTGAAATTATCTTACTCGTAAAAACCACCTACCGAGCTTTAACTCTCTTAACTATCGGAGCTCTCTTTTTACGAAATATCCTATACCCGCAGTAAGGACACCTAAAACTAATATATTTTTCAAGGTCCTCATAAGGAACCTGACGACCACATTGGACACATTCATATATGGGTCCTTCAGCAGGAGCTTGATCTTTAGGTAAATCGACAGACAAGAGATACAACCAGCAAAATACACTTTAAGAGCTATCATTAAAACATAGCGTCAATTTGACCATAAACAGTTCTATCTGAGGCTTTCCCAATAATCTTTACATCAATAACTTTACCCTCTAAACCAACTTTACCTTCAACTAACACAACTGGTCCATGGTATAATGGGTAGGTTACATAATATTTTGGATTTCTATCATATTTTTCTGCAACAACAACTCGAATTATCTGATCCTTAAGATCCTCTTTCTTGTAATCATTAGCTTTTAAGGCTGCATCATAAATTAATTTACTGTTTTTGTCTTTAACATACGGTAAACCATTTGGATAATTACAAAATGATGACATGGGTAGAGATTGAAATCTGTATAGGATTATTCTTTCAGCACCATTCTTAATACTTTCATTTAAAGCATAAACTGTTTTCTTTGTTGTTAAAGTTGTTTGACCCGGTAGACCATGAATAAAATAGACATAAGGTTTTAATCCCGCTTTTTTTAATTTTTTAATAGCATTCAAAGATTCATTTGGAGTTGAGGGTCGGCCCAGTTGTGTTGAATGTTCTAAGGAGCCAGTTTCAAAACCAATACTGATTGGCATTCCATGGAAATAAGTTCCAAGTAATTTCGCTGCTTTTTCAGTTACTAATGAAGCTTTTATATTTTCAATCATAATTGATGCTAATTTTTCTTTAATAATTGGCAAATCAGTTATTTTTGAAAAAAGACTTTCAAGTTCAGAATAATTCGGCTCTGGAAAGCGTGGATTAGTTAAAGGCTCAGGTTCAACAAGAATATCTCTACCATAATCTAAAATGCACGGAGCACTCAATACAATTCGACTTACTCCCGTTTCAATTAATCCTTTAATCTCTTTCACAATTTTCGTGACAGACCTACTTTTTGGTGGTCCATATAGACTGGGAACTGAACAGTAACCACAGCCAGGTGGTTTCCCTAAAGGGCAATAATATCTTTCAGTTAGTTTTCCTTCTCTACACCTATTACAATCTTGACACTTGGCATTATTTTCAATATTTTCTCTATAATAATTACTACATCCTCGAAGTGTTTCAACATAAACTCTTGCTGATTGATATAATGAATAATCTTTAATTGAGTTAACTGATGGTTCAAAACCATCATAGACCACTTTTTTCATAACCGGTTTTAAATTATTACAAAATATTTTATCGTTATCTTTGAAAGCAATACCCTTTATTTCTTTTAATTTTTCAGAAAGAATTAATTCTTCATTTTTACTTCCTTCAAATAA
>VGJH01000178.1 GCA_016867505.1 Candidatus Bathyarchaeota archaeon | reverse complement strand
AAGATTAATAAATTTGAATGCAAAATTTAAAGCATTCACAAAGCAATATTTTAATCTTTTTAGGAATTGGTGTGTAAGTTGTATTAGCCCCTATAGAAATTTCGTAGAATTTTTTGAAAGATTTGATTAATATACATGCAGAAAAGTTTAGTAAAAAACTACCGCTTTAGCGGTTTAGTTCAATCTAATTTATGTAAATCTGCAAGCATGCCAGACCGTTTTTGGCCAGGGCCTTATATAAGAAGTCTTAACTCCCTTTTAAAAATCCGAATAATCAGCATTTATATAATCATCTTGTGAGAAGTCTTCAAACAAATCTATAACTGACAATCTTTTTGGCGGAGGCCTGTCCCTTTTAAATTCATCTATGCCCAGCCAATCAAGTATTTTTCTTATTACCTTATAATCCTCTATAAAGGCAATAATGCGCATTTGCCCCTTGCATTTAGGGCATGTTAATGGATCGACCTCATAGATTTTTTTTATAAGCCTTGCCCAGGATTTGCTGCAACTCTTACTGCACTCCTCATTTTCTATGACATAATCAGACTGCTCCATCCCCTGCTTCTTACGTTTTCCCCGACTTACATCCAGATAAATTTGGCGAAAAGACTACAACACCATTTTCCGAATCAGTTAATCCAGTAGTCGCAATCCCAATTCCAATAACCTTATTTGTAGATATACCCGATTTTGTTATTACATTTGAAACAATCTTCTTCAGCTTGCCAATAACCATCTCAGAGCCTAACCACTCTTCGGTAGGAACTTTAATTTGCTCAACTATGTTCGCATCCAGATCAGTTATTGCTGCTCTTGTCGTCCTTACCCCAATCTTCGCCCCAATTATGTAACTAGCCCTGTTATTGAACTGAAGAAGTCTTGGCTTTTTCCCGCCAAGCTGAGTTGATTCTCCAAATCCAATCTCATTAATTAGACCTTCTGATATTAGCTCATCAATATAAGCTGTCACTGTTGGTCGGCTGATCTTAAGCCTTGCAGCAATATCAATTCTTGATATTGGAGGACTATTTTTTATTATTCTAAGAATATTCTTCTTGTTTATCTCTTTTGTTGATATTTTCTTGCTATTCTCTTCGACATCTACCAAATTCCCCAACTCCTATTTTTAAAAAGAATCAGTATTCTTTTAACATTAAATAAAATTCTCTTTAACAGCATAAGCCTACCTTTTAAAAACACCTTTATGTAAAATACCTGACATTTTATTAATCAAAAAGTCAGTTAAAAAATAAAAATCATATTACTTTTACAAACAATGGTTGACTTCAAACTCTATATATTGCTTAAAATCCGTATAATTTAGCTGCATTTTTATAAAGAATGCCATCAATTTCATTCTTAGCAAAGATAGGCCAGCCACATTTTTCAGCAATATGATTAATACCATTTCTAACCAAGTCAATCCATTTTTTCATGTCTTCACCGGGGTCCTTCGAAAAAACACCTTGTCCGGCAACCCAGTAATCTGAAGCATACATAATCCTATCAATAACACCAAACTCCTTGGCTTTTACTAAATTCCAGGTTAAGTTCATCGGCCTATTGTAAGTCATTGCAAGATCAGCATAGACATTAGGATTGGAAGCCATCATAAAAAATAATTCTTCATACCAGGGATAGTTTAGGTGTTCAACTACAACTTTCATTTCTGGAAAATCAACAAGAACGTCGTTAATAGAATTAGGGTTTACGTATTTAAGTGGCGCTAATGCGATAGGACCAAGCTGAGCGCAGTGATGAAATTGAGCTACTACCCCTAACTCAGTGATCTTTTCGTAAAAAGGGTAAACCTCTGGATCGTCTGAATAGTATTGACCATAAGGAGGTGTTAGTAATACACCTTTAAACCCATATTCTTTGACCGCTTTCTCAAAATAATCCAGTGCGGACTTTTTAAACCGTCCATATTTGTCGACTGGTTCAACACTTGCCAAAGCTATAAACACATCTGGATATCTTCTATAGCAATCTATGACGTACTCCTCTCCACACGAAGAGTCCCAAATGCGACTCATATCTTGTCCCATTATAACTGCTTTCTCAACACCTGCACCCCTCAGCCAACTGATTAGAGAGTCCAATTGCGTATCTTCTGGAAATGGATGCCCTAATTCTTCAAAATTAATTCTGTTAAAATTACTTTGCTTTAATACATGAAGATGTGAATCGATAACCATTCATGTTCTCCTTTTTTTGTGAATGTCAACTAAACATGCAGCATTGCGGCTCGTTCTGTCCACCTGGTTACATATGCTTCAATCCTTCTTATCGTTAGATCAAGAGCAATAGCCATAATGCTATAAATAATAACTATGACAATGATGCCACCCGTATTTAAATATATTTGTTGAATTATCATATTGTATCCTAATCCTACTTGTGCACCCATAAACTCAGCAGCGACATTCAAACCCCACGATGCTGCTGCCGCTACTCTAATTGCCCCTATTAAATGAGGAAAAATACAAGGCAGAATCACCGTTCTGTAAACCCTCATCCTCGAAGCTCCAAGGTTGAAAGCAGCCCTAACATAAACAATAGGAATATTTCTAATGGATTCATAGGTTGTGACACCAAGTACAACAGAAACACCGAGCGCAATAAAAGCTATTTGAGTGCCCACATTTGGGCCAAACCATAATAGAAACAAGGGTATCATTGCAAATATAGGCACTGGTCTAATGAAGTCAAAAATTGGCCCAGCAGTCTCCATAAACGTCTTGCTGTAAGCCATCAGTAATCCCATCAATACTCCCCATAATGTACCAATACCAAATCCAGCAAGCGTCATAGAAAGACTTCTCAACGTAGCTAAGGGCAAAATGTCTTTCATTCTCAGAATAGAATCCAGGATATTTAATGGACCAGGTATAAATACCGGATCAACCACCTTCATCAATGTAATAATTAGCCACACCGCTATCACAACCAATATAGCGATAAAGCTTTTTGGAAACCCGACTTTTTTATTCTCTTTAATATCTACTTTTTCTCTCATTTCATCTATCTCCGGCTCTAAATTCTTCCATAATATTATTTCGCATCTTCTGAAAAATTGGATCTGTCTTCAATTCAACCTTTCTAGGTCTGTTAAATGGCACTTCATACATCGTTAATGGAGTGTCGGGGTCAGTTTTCATAAGTGCAATCCTGTCACCCAAAAATAAAGCCTCTTCGAGATCATGAGTAACAAACAATAATGTCTTCCTATGTTTCTCCCATATTTCTGTCAACTTTACCTGTAAGCTTTCTTTTGTAAAAGCATCAAGAGCGCCGAACGGCTCATCCATGAGAATAATTTCAGGATCATTTGCAAGAACTCTGGCAATGTCAACTCTTTTCCTCATTCCATATGAAAGTTCTCGTGGAAA
>VGJH01000177.1 GCA_016867505.1 Candidatus Bathyarchaeota archaeon | reverse complement strand
ATCGTTGCCTTACTCACTGCGGTTGAAACATGGATGAAAATGGATCATGAGAAAGAGAGATTACAGCCAGCGGTGAGGAGACAGAAATACATAGTTGATAACCTGAAAGGTGTACCGGGAATAAAGTGTGAAGTTCAACCATACGGTTACCACGTTGTTGGTATTATTGCTACTTTAGATAAAACACCTGAAGAGACTGCGGCATTATTAAAGAAATTAAGAGAAGATGACCCAGCAATCTGGTTCAGAATGCAGAGAGGTAACAGTTTCCTAATGAATACACTGCTTCTGAAAGACGGTGAAGAAAAAGAGATAGTTGACAAAATCAAAGCAACTTTAAAATAAAACCATTTTTTAAAAAAATTATTTTTAGAAGTAAACTACACCATCAGCTTCTAAGACTAGATCATTTAGAGTTGCTGCTCCAACAATTTTGACTCCAGGTATAAAGTCAACTTTTTCCCAGCCAAGCATCTGTTTAGAGGCTTCACAAACATAGACTTCTATACCCATTCCCTGCGTCTTTTCAATCATCTCTTTAACACTTGGGAAATTGCCAAGCTTAATCTTTTCAGCTGCACCAGGAACCAATATCTTCAACCCCATACCCAAATAATATAAAATCGGTTTAACACCCATGGCTCTGGCAGTTTGTGCTAAAACAAGCGGAGAATATTGCCGTTCAGGCTGATCACTTGTCTGCACGTAAAGAATCATTTTTTCACTCATATTGTATCAAAAAAAGATAGCAACCGCAATATATCAATACGATTAAAAAAGTTGAGAAAAATTAAATAATTATTTTTTTTGCGGTTTCAGCATGAATTAAGTTAGAATATTGTTTTTCGAAGCACTGTATTGATTCGGTGTGAATAGGAATAATTTTTTTGGGCTTAATCTTATCTATGCTTTCAAAAATTTCAGGCCCCGATGCATGCCCTGATGCATGGATCTGGTGTGGACCATCAAGGCCAAATAGATTAAGCCAGTTCTTTACGCGTTTTTCGTCGAGTTCCATCTCTTCATCAAAGGGTTCACATACTGATCGGATGTACTTGCTTCCTTTTTCGGGTTTAATATCGATTAATTCGTTTAATAGGAAATAATTACAATAGAACATGTAATCGTTTTGACTGATTTTTATGTCCCTAAAATTGAGTATATTGCCTTTCTGTAAGTATTTCCGTTCCCATTTATCATAATCTTGAAGAATAAGCTCAATTGGATAATCATCTCTACCTATTAAGCCCCAATTCTTTTTTTCAGCAAAAAAGTAGAGGTTAGGATCATCAGTAGTTGGATAATCTTTCCCCAACAAAGAAAGTTGATCTAAGAGGTATGCCTGTTTTAAATCTAAAACCAGTTTTTTCCCAGTCTCTTGTGCAACTTTATGGAAGGTCTTCAACCTAGCAATGTCTCTTGAGGGGAAATTAATCACAGAAAGTTTTTTGGTATCTTCAACAAATTCGCTGACTCTCGAAAAAACATCTGATTCAGTGTTGCCCTTCTCTTCATTAGCTCTAGTACCTTCGGTTATTATATAGTCAATCTCATATTCGCAGGCAGCATCAATCATCTTCTCTGTTGCTTCGCTCCTGTACCCATGGAACCTATAATCCCCAGTGTAGAGTATTGTCCCCTGGGAAGCATGAATTATGTAAGCTGTTGAACCAGGGACACTGTGATCAACTTCATAGGGAGTTATTTCTACTGAATCGATTCTAAATTTTTTATTAAAATCCACAGGTTTTATTATTCTGGGTGATTTAGCTGCGTCACCAATAATTTTTGTATAACCACTACCATCTTTTTTTGATTTATACTCAAAAGAACAGGTGAAATTACAGAAATCTTTGAAACCACCTGATCCAGTTGTTTCAAGAGTATTAAAAATGGCAAGTGTCTCAGGACTAGCGTATATTGGTATGTCTTTTCTTAAATGATGGATGAATGCAGAGTGGTCAGCATGTGCGTGACTGATGAGAACTGCATCTAGGCCCTTCTCCTCTTTAGGCCAGCCAGCATGTTTTAAGTAATCCTCTCTGTAGATTCCCTTAATTTTAGGCAATAATCCTACAGTTATGAAGTCTTCCAGACAGTTACATTTTCTTGGTTGAAGAAACTCCGAAAAATATTTACCAGAAAGGCTGAAACTCATCCCGAAATCAAGCATAATTTTTGTGCCCTTATCCTCGAAGAGAATCTTGTTTCCACCAATCTCATTTACTCCACCAAAAAAAGTCAGCGAACTCAAAGGAACCAAAGATTAAAAGGTTAATCAAATATATCAATAAGACGAAAATGGTTGTATCATCTTTTATAATGTTTTTTATAAAAAATATTAAATAATTAAAAAAATAATGTTAAAACAGTTGGTGATTTAGTGGTTTATAAAATTGTATCGTTTTTGAGTTATCCTTTGGAAACTCAGAAAGGAACAATTTGCTGCTAATATTGTTAAAGCATTAAACGGTAGTAAGCCAGATTATTTAGTAATTAATTCTTTTAAAAAAACCTTAATATTATTTTATTAAATCAAAAAAAATAATATAAAAAAAGATTTAGTTAATCTTCTTTCATGAAGAGTAGGTAGTGTTTAATTGCGGTGCTTTGGAAGCTTGCTGCAGAGTAGCTGTATAGGATCCATCCATTACTCTCCCACTCCTCAATTTTTCTACCGATTTCATTGTGGTGAGAGACTTGAACGCATTCCCATCTTCTTATGCTTACTTTTTGTTCTCTGTTTTTTCTCTTCTTAAGGAGATAATATGTGGCTGCTGCACCACCTGCCATATATTCACCTCAAAAAATTGTTTACTTATTGAAAAGATTTAGGTTTATCCTATAAATAAAATATAATTCGATATAGAATATATATGAAGAGATGTAGAGTTCTTCATGATTTTGTTAATTAATTATAAATAATTGGTTAAATACATTAATTTTAATGTCAAATCTTCTTCAATCACTTACTTGGAGTAAACCTGCATTACAACTCCTTGAATATTCATATATGTCAGTCATGATATGGATGTGTTAGTACTAAGGTTTCATTGGTTTGCTGAGCTCCCTTACACCGTTGGTTTGCCATTTCTAGATGGCTTCATAATGCATTTAAATGATGATGAGATTCAAGTTTGGCATAGAGATGGATCCAAGTATTACGAGTACCCATACTGGTGGCCAAAAATTCAGCATGATAAATAATAAGAAATAGTTGAAAGGCATATTAATTATCAATGTTAAAGAAAATAGGGAAATTCCTTGATGATCTATGGATTATGGCAGGAACAATATTCGGGTTATACCTGTTTTTTTCCGGAATAACTGGATTTATTTTCGATGTCATAATCGATAAAATTTATGACGAAATGATAATTCAAATAGCATATGTCTTCAGTGGATT
>VGJH01000176.1 GCA_016867505.1 Candidatus Bathyarchaeota archaeon | reverse complement strand
CTATTACCAGACAAATTCAAAGGCAAATATCATCTAATTGGCATTGATAAGGTCATAGTTGACATTAATACGGTCCTTAAGCCAGTGATGACGGTAATTGATGGCTTCATTGGGATGGAGGGACGCGGCCCAGTCCATGGACAGCCAGTAAAAATGAATACAATAATTGCGGGTTTTGATCCCGTAGCCACTGATTCAACAGCAGCAAGAGTCATGGGGTTTGATCCAAACTACATCTCTCACATCAGGTTAGCTCAGGAAAAAAAGTTGGGTGAAATAAACAATATTGAAGAACTTGGCGATGGAATAGACGCAGTTAAAAGGCAATTCAAAAAAGCATAATTAAATATTTTATTTAATTGATGGTGTGTCTGGTATGAAAGTTGGTGTATGTGGAATAGCGTGTGAGATTTGCCCACGTATGAAGTCTGGCATCTGCCCAAATGGTGAAAGGGGTTGCACACCAAAAGAAAATAGGTTCTGTGCTGTATCCACTTGTGCTTTCAAAAAGGGAGTTAATTATTGTTTTGAATGTATTGACTTTCCATGCGGAATAACAAAAAAAGGCCCAATAGCTTACGATTACTGTAAATACATTTCAGGAAAAATAAATTGAGATACTTTCTAAACAGTGATTTTTCGAAGATCTGGGTAAAACCGTGATAATTCCTCAGCAGTCTCCCTTGAAATGCCATAACTCATTAACTCATCCTTGAAAGCTCTTACTGCACTCCGTCGAGCAAAGTAATACCTAGTGTACATGCCAAGCATTCTAATCATCAAATTCGTTGATGACGAGAGTATCGTCAAGAACTCTCGTGGATTCATATAATCTACTCCTTGTCGTCTTCTTCGCTTTCTTTTTCTTTTGTCTTTACTCTAATTTTTTGGCCAGTTTCACGAGAAAGCAGAGACATGGTGGAAAGATATTGCTTAGTCATCTCTGTTGCTTCAGCTTCTGGGATTCCACCTTCTACAAGAGCTTTCCTGAACTCAGCAACCGCTCTCCCCATCTTCATTCCTGCTTCAGGAGAGTATAGGCTATCGAGAAGGTTTTTCACCAGCTTTGGAAGCTTATCTGATACAGCTTCGAGTAAAGCAGCGATTTCCTCAGGGCTTTCAATTCCTTTATGTTTAGATTCATCCATAATATTTCACCTATCAAATACAGGAAGTGGTTAAAGAAATTAGGTATAGTGGTTAAAAATGACCACCCTCTGACTACTCAACTAAACGGTATAAGTTTCCTTCATCCTTCTCAATAATGCCCTCAGCTAAAAGCTCTTGAACTCGTTTCCTAACAGTAACTCTTGAAGACTTGCCTTTTGCCTGAGCCACTTCCCTAGTTAACGCAGAGATGTTCATAGGCCCCTTCATGGCTAAGGCATTCAATAGGGCTCGGCTTGTCTCATCACGAAGCTCGGAGTCTCGTTGCATGAGACGACGTAAACCAATGAGACGCTGAATAAGCTTCAAGGGTTCGCCATATAATCCAGCACCAACACGCAAGTCACGGAGAATTCCAGCCAACTCAGGATAATTTCTTGATTCAGTTAAAATGGCCTCAAGATAATCCAGCCGATGCATAACAGCTTCAAGCTTTGAATTAAGTTCCCGAAGCTCATCGACTCCTGACAATAGACCTCAATGAAGAAAACATTCTGGATGCTTAATAAATAAACGCCTAAAATGGAATTAGTGCCAGTTTTCTCCTAGAAATTAATAACAGTCATACACATAGATAACTATCAGTAATGAAGCATGGAACACTACTATGAAGTCAATAAGAAACGTTGGAGAGAGCTCCTAAGCATCCATACAGTTTCAGGAGAATATGATATTGAAGGCTTCCTTAAAGGAGGAAGTAGTCTCCATAATCTGGAGTTGGAAGCACTACCAAATGTAAAGAAGAAGAGTATGCTACATCTACAATGCTATTTTGGTTTAGATACACTTAGTTGGGCGAGAAGAGGTGCAAGGATTACCGGTGTTGATTTTAATGAAAAAGCCATTGAGTATGCACAAATGCTAGCAGAGAAGACAGGCCTCCAAGCGAAGTTCATCAACTGCAACATCTACGACATAGAGAAACATCTACAGAAGCAGTTTGACATCGTTTACACTAGTTATGGAGTACTCTGTTGGCTTCACGACATTCAAGATTGGGCAAGAATAGCTGCGAGATATTTGAAACCTGGAGGCACCTTCTTCATTGCAGAGTTTCACCCATTCTCATGGATATATGACGAAAATAGCCAGAAAGAACTCAAGATTAAGTATAACTACTGGCATAAAGATGAACCAGATCATGGTATAAGTGAAACAAGCTACGCAGCTAGTGGCTACAAGCTACAGAACAAGGAAACCTACGAGTGGAACCATCCCCTGGGAACAGTTGTGACAGCTCTGGTAGAAGCAGGATTAACAATACAGTGGATCCATGAATACCCCTTTAGCGTTGATGGAGACCAATTTAAATTCATGAAGAAAGATGAGAATGGCTATTGGAGGCTCCCAGGAGACCCAATACCACTGATGTACAGCATAAAAGCAAAAAAAATAATATAATAATTTTCCTTAAAATTAAAAAAGCAGATTTTAATATATTTTTATTGTGGACCCTGTTTTTTGCTGTTATTCCACTTTATTGCTAGTTTCCTCACTATTGTACCCGATTTCCTCGCCCACTCGGTCTCACCAGTAGCATAAAGTTTTACATTATACTCCTCTGCTTCGTTTTTCTCAATAATTAATGTGTTCTGTGTGAACATCATGCCAGGGCCTGCTGACATGGATTTGTAAATGTATTTAATTATCCTTCGATGATCTTCGGTGACTTGCCTTGTATTTGATGTTAAATAATCTAATCCATTTTCCATATCCTTTAGTTCTCGGAACATATATTGGACAAAGTCATCTAATTGGTCTGAATGAAATTTCACTGGAATAGGTATCTCATGTGGCTTATCCATTAGCTCTCTGGTTGGCATCACCCATTTTCTAGTGAGTGAAGGCGTGATTACCACACTATTTCTTAATGCCACTATAGCTCCTACCAGTACAGCTGAGATGGCTAATCCAACTGAGGCTAGACTCCACATCGCTGAAACCTTCTGCTCTACCTCAAACGCTAATCCCAGCACAGATAATATCCTGTAAAGACTTAATCCAGTGAGGTAGCCTACACCTCCAGCGATGAAACCGGAAAGTGATGCTTCTGAGATGAAGACTCCTGCAATGTGGCTTGGATTAAGCCCAACAGAGGACATTATGTTGATCTCTTTTCTCCTCTCGTGTAAAGCGTTCATCATTGTTACTACGACGCTTAACACCGCTATAGTCCAGGGTATAATTAGTGGTAAGCCTTTTCCTGCGAGGTACACTCCTAGAACATATGTTGTTGATCCT
>VGJH01000175.1 GCA_016867505.1 Candidatus Bathyarchaeota archaeon | reverse complement strand
ATTTTTTCACCATTCTCAAGATTAACGACAAGCATGGAATAACTTGGGCTATACTTTACTTCATACTTCATAGCATCACGTGTAAAATACCATATTGACTCTCTTTTAAAATGAATTAAATTATTACCAATAGATCTATATATTTTACAGTTCTTCGTCTTTGCCTTGTTTGAGTGAATAATATATTCCTTTAACAACCATGTATGCAAAATATACGCTGGGAATCATTCCAACAATAAAAGCAATGACTTGAATAGTGGACCCTGATTCGCTCATTTCTGTCCATCAAATCTATTCATCCTAGTATAAAAAGTTGACAGATTACACATACTTTACTTTTTATCTTTTACGGTGCCTTCTTCTAATTTCTTGAAGAGTCGACTTAGCTGTCTCTTCATGTTGCCTTTGTCACGGCTCAATCCTAAATAATCGGAAAAATCATCCGTTGTTTTCAGGATGCTATCTTTCCCTACTTTTTCTGAATGAACAAGCCCCATTCCTATAAGCTGTTTAATATGTTTGTAAGCTTGACTTCCTCTAGCTTCAGCAACTTCTTTTTTTTCTATTGGCTGATTGTAAGCTATATAACTGAGTGTTCTCAGAGGGCCTGTTGTAAGTGGTGGCTTAATGCTGAATTTTGCTTGTTTAGAATAATCTGGTTTAAGCTGAAGCACAACTCTTTCCTCTGGTAAGAATCGTATCTCTAACGGGCTTCCATCAGATTCGTAAATTTGTGAAAGATTTTTTATGAGTTTAGTAGCTTCAGCTTCATCACTTAATTTTAGTAGAGCACAGATGCTAGAAAGGCTAACTGGTTTACCAGCTGCATAAAGGATGGCTTCAAGGGGAGCTAATCTACTGTCATTAGGCGTAATCAATAAGTCACCATTTGAGAATATATTTTGATCAAATTAAAAAGTCACAGAATAAAAATTTAACCTTAATAATTTAATTCAGGATTATTTTACTCCTTCTGCAATGTCATGTCTATAGAATAGAGAACCCGTTATTTTGTTAATATCTGCATATGCACGACTACGTGCCTTTTCCACAGACTCTCCTTTCGCTAATAAAGCAACTGCTCTACTTGTAGTTGTCTTTATACTTCCATTTTCGTCGTATACCGAAGCATAATAAATTTCGGAAGCCGTTATATCTCCAATTGATATACTTTGGTCTTTTTTTGGATTAACTGGATATCCTTCAGGAACCACATAGACACAGACTGTTGCTTCTTCCTTGAAACGTGGTTTCGAGAGTTTTCCCTCAATTATTTGTTTACAGATATTTGTGAATGGCGTATCCAATAATGATAAGACATTTATTGCTTCAGGGTCACCAAAACGAACATTATATTCAATCAAGTAAACTCCATTCATCGTGTTCATGAATCCACCGTAAAGGATGCCTTTGTATTCTCCTACGTTATTTTTTAGAACGGTGATTGTTTTTTTCATGATATCCTCTCCTTTTTTTACTGCATCATTTGGTATATCTGGAAGAAGGTGGTTGGGGCAACTGAAGCTTCCCATGCTTCCTGTGTTTGGGCCTTTATCCCCATCATAAGCACGTTTATAATCACGAACCATGGGCATAATTTCAACATTTTTCCCATCAACGAAAGCTTGAAGAGTAAATTCTTTTCCTTTTAATTTCTCTTCCAAAACTACTAAACCATCGCGATTAATACACTCTTCAACATATTTCAGCAACTCTTCATTTGTTAAAAGTTGTTCTCCTGTTAATTTAACGCCTTTTCCTCCCGTAAGCACATCCGGTTTCACAGCGACATCCTTATGTTTCTTAAGAAATTCTCTAGCGTCTGAGAGAGTGTGGCACACTTTATAATCGGGATTACCTTGAATACCATAATTTGTTAAAAGTTCCCTTGCATAGCTTTTACTCCATTCAAGTCGTGCAAGATTTTTTTTTGGACCAACAACAGGTATCCCCTTTTCATTTAAGTAATCGGATACACTATTAGCTAGAGCATCTTCAGGTCCAATAACTGCATAATCAATATTAGTAAAATTTCTATAATCAGAAGGTTTGTTAATATTTATTATCTCAAATTGACTTGAAATTGAGGCAATGCCTGGATTTTTTTTAGCCATAGCAGATACAATTTCTGCACCATCATCATAGAGCCTTTTAGCGATTACGTGTTCACGTGCACCATTTCCAACAACAAGCACCCTCAAGCTAGTCACCTTAAAACATTATTTGATTCAAAAGATTGAAAAGCATTTACTTTAATGGGGCAACTTTTTTCAAGATTTTCATGAACTTCTCCGCTTCTTCCTCAGTATTATAAAAATGCGGTGAAATCCTTAGACCACCTACACGATAACTGGCGACAACCCCATTTTCATAGAGCCTCGCAGCAACTTTATCGGGTTCAGGAACTTTTAAGCTAACATACATTCTTTTTTCCTCTTCCTTTGGGGTTCCTAAAAGATAACCAGCATTCATTGAACTATCAACGATAACATTATCAACAATTTTAACCTGCCTTTCAACCGCTTTTTTGCCATGACTTAGCAGAAGTTTCATAGAATTTTCGACAGCAACATATGCTACTTCTGATCGATTATACACCTCAAATCGATTAATTCCTTTTTTTGGCTTAATTTTATAAGTGAAATATTCTGAACCTTTAACTTGTTTATTTGGTGTAGACTCATAAGCTGAAGCGCTTACAACTGGGGGCTGATATTCATTAGCATATTCCTTACTTGCATACATGAAACCTGCAGACTGAGAATAGGGCCCGCCCATAACCCATTTATATGTACTAATAGCAGCAAAATCGACTCCCCACTTTTTAGCTTCCCAATCTATGCTACCTACGCCTTGGGTAGCATCGATTACTAACTTGGCACCATGATCATGAGCAATTTTACTTAATGCTTTAAGATCATAAATGTATCCATTGAACCATGTTGGATGGTCAACCATAACTACTGCTGTTTTATCATCTACTACTTTCTCAATTTGTTCGAGAGTTACTACCCCATTAATGCTTTTAATAAAGCGTGGTTCAGCTCCTCTACGACGTTGACTATTAACTAATACATTACACATAGGAAACTCCATATCTGTCGTTACCACATTTTGACCACGTTTTATTGGTATCATTCCAAAAATTGTATTCAAGCCATTAGTTGCATTACTAACAAAAGCTGTTTCTTCTGATTCGCATCCGATTAACTCTGCGAATAATTTCTTAGAGTTTCCTCTTTTTTCCTCCCATTTTTTCATAGAGTCTTTCCAAGGTATCTCACCTTTGTATAGTGCTTTAAGATCATTTTCATACTCAATTATTGTATTAATAGTGCTCAATGGCATAGCACCTTGAGCAGCACAATCAAAATAGATATACTTCTTACAAAGAGGAAATTCATCCTTAA
>VGJH01000174.1 GCA_016867505.1 Candidatus Bathyarchaeota archaeon | reverse complement strand
AAAAATAACATAAAGCTTCTTTTTAGTGGATCAGCATATGGAGTATTACACAGTGTTGTTTTAGTTTTAGAAGTAAACCAATTTACTGATTTTGTCAAATTTCAATCAGATTTGCATCAAGTAAATGGTACAATCTTGATCAAGGAGTATTTGTAGATCCAGATACTTTTTGGGAACAGGAAGAAGCGACCACAGAACCAAGAAGAATGAAATTCATATCGTTTTATAATACAAATGAAGCATGGGATGCATTATCAGCAGATGAACGCTGTAAACAGAGGGAAGTTCTGAAGGAAGCTGGTAAAAAATCAAGGATTAAGCTTGGAGTAAAGCAGCTTTTTGTTGGAACCTCTTATGCTACTTGTGAATCTTATATTTATGCTTGTGAAGCTGATAACTGAGAAACTTATATTAAATATTGGACCAGTGATGAAAGCGGATTCGGTAAATGGTCTAGAAATAGAAGGACAATTGTAGTGTATTAAATTCCCCTTTTTTTTAAAAATATCTAATATTCATTTAAGTACATAACTCAGGAATATACCTAGAAAAAATTCAAAAAATGTTAAACGAAAATAACAAAAAATGTAAACTGTTGTTTATTGTATTACACTACTATCATTGTTAAGGTACTTCGAACTTTGTCGAGGCGTCTAATTTTCCAGCTAATAATGTCTTTTAGTTCTTGCATTGTCCCTGTTTCAATCCTAGCAATAATATCGTAGACTCCATAAACCATGTGGGCTTCTTTTACTTCCTTAACATCTTTAAGTCCTTTCAATACTTCTGTTTCAGCACCAATTTCAGCATTGATTAATACAAACGCCGTTGCCAAACAAACACCCTATAAACAATAAGAATAAAAGTACTTAAAAGTTATCGATAAAAAATGATTAAAGCAGGATTTTCACATATTTTTTAAAATTAATTTTGATTATTTGATTAAAGATACAAGGGTTTTAAAAACATTAAAAACCATATTTCTCTAATATGATCCTTAACGAGTTTCTCTCTGCAAAAGATATGCGTGCAATCGAAGCTAATTCAAACTATCTAGGGATCTCAAACAGAATCTTGATGGAGAACGCTGGTAAAGCAGTATCAGACATAATTGTTTCACGATATGCTTTGCCTAAGACAGTCTCAGTCATTTGTGGTTTAGGCGGAAATGGTGGAGACGGACTAGTAGCAGCACGCCACTTAGCATCTCAAGGATATCAGATAAAGGTAATTTTTGTTGGTGATCCTTCACTAATTCACTCTGATGAGACTAGAGCAAATTATTCTATCATCTCTCAAATGAAATCAAGCATCGAATTTTTAGTCATTAAAGACTCGTCTGAAATAATCCCATTAAATTCAGACATTTATGTTGATTCACTAATTGGCTACAATTTTAAAGGAGCATTAAGTCCGTTAATTCGAGCTGCAGTAAATTCGATTAATCAGGCTAAAGGTATTAAAATATCAGTGGATGTCCCGACTGGAATAAACGCAGATACTGGTGAACCCACAGAAGAATATGTAAAAGCAGATCTCACTGTGACATTCCATAAAATGAAATTAGGATTCAAGAAAAAACCGACAAATTTTGGAGAAATCAAAGTAGCTTCAGTTGGTATTCCTCTAGAAGCAGAAATTTATGTTGGCCCTGGAGATGTTTTGAAAATTCATAAAGATCGTCCACCTGAGAGCCACAAAGGTATGTTTGGGAGACTATTAGTGATAGCGGGAAGCTCACAATACTCAGGTGCACCTCTTTTAACGACTATGGGAGCATATAGTGTTGGCCTGGATCTTGTTTATACTGCAATCCCAGATAAAATTGGTGACACTGTATCCAGTTATTCACCAAGCATTATTTCGGTTAAGTATCCACAAGAAAACTTAACTGAGGAAAGCATTGAATTCCTTAATCCCATCATCGAAAAAATTGATGCAGTGGCAATTGGTCCAGGATTAGGATTACACTCTGAAACCAAAAAAGCAGTAACCCAGATAATATCAATTTGTGATAAAAAGAAAATCCCAATGTTAATTGATGCTGACGCATTGAAAGCATATGGTGAAATCAGGAAAAAAGTGAAAACTCCAACAGTCTTTACCCCACATTCAAAGGAGTTCGAAATATTAACTGGTAAAATAGTTGAAGGCACTCCAGAGAATAAGACTGAAATTGTTCAGAAAGAAGCAAAAAAGCTAGGAGCAGTGATATTGCTTAAGGGAAACGTAGACATCATCAGCGATGGCACTAAAACACGCTTAAACTGGACAGGAAATCCAGGAATGACAGTGGGCGGAACCGGTGATGTCTTATCAGGAATTGTTGCAGGATATTTAGCTCAAAAAGCAGAGCCAATCGAAGCTGCAGCAGCTGGAGCATTCATTAATGGCGCAGCGGGGGATATCATAAAAAAAGAAAAAGGCTACCATATTTTACCTGAAGACCTAATAAAAGTCATTCCAACAGTAATTGAAAATGCTATCAATGGAAAAATTAAAATGTAAAAAATTAACGCACTGTTGTTCCTGCTAAGGTAATGCTTGCACGAAGTCCTCGAAGTGCAGTTGGGTAATCCTCAAAAATTGCTTTTGTTGATCGACCATCAACCCTTTCCATATATGGAAGTACAGATACAATATCAGCCATTGTGGGTACTCTCCATGTAACTTTGACTTCAACAGGTTCATTTACCCAGTAAGGTTCAATTTTGTTTACTTTAGTAAGAGCTTCTTTAACTCCTTCGGATATCACTTGTCTAGCTTTTTTGGGATGAAGACATTTTGCGGAAACTCTGCCTACTGCCCATTTAACAACTGCTGTACTAACATCAGGCACAAAGGATTTTGCTTCGAGAGCAACTGCTTCATCACCTGAAACGAAGATTGAAGGTACATTATGCCAACCAGCTAAGGCAGCATTTAAACCGAATTCACCAGTTTCTCTACCATTAATATAAATCGCATCAATAACTGATCCTGAAATTGTATGAGATAAAATGGCTTTTTCCGCACCTGCCATCGCATGATATCCAACATATAATGCAGCATCAAAGCCTTCACTAATTCCTTCCATCATCGAATCTGGTTTAGGTGATCCTCTTATCAAGTATGCAGCTTCGTTAACATCTTCGGGTTGAAGGTTCTTCATTCCCCCATGAGCATCTGATACTACAATTTCTTTGGCCCCGGATGCTAATGCAGCTTCAATAGCAGCATTGAGGTCACCCGCCATTATCTTACGGTAATAGTTATACTCACCAGAATCCCCACCAGTTTGAGTACCATCAACAAGTCCAGATATTCCTTCCATATCTATGGAAATGAAAATTTTCATGTCTAATCTGTTGAAAAATCATTCTTGGAACATTAAAGGTTTATGGGTAGATGCCTTCAAAAGTCTCAATTATTTTTAATATA
>VGJH01000173.1 GCA_016867505.1 Candidatus Bathyarchaeota archaeon | reverse complement strand
TTAGGTGGCCCTGAACTCATGCGTTATGTCGGTGCTGTACCAACTGGGATATGTAGTATGCCAGTTCCATTCCAATATGCCGCTGCCAAAGCCCTTACCACAAAAGAGGGTTGGGACTTTGTTAACATGATGAAAAGTCAATACTATGATAGAGTCAAATACTTCGTTAAACGAGCAAACGAAATACCTGGAATAAGCTGTGCAATGCCCGAAGGAACCTTCTATACATTCCCAGATGTCAGTGGATTAGGGATTCCAAGTGCAGAATTCAGTAGATACCTTAACGAAGAGGAAAATCTCCGTGGTAATGCTGGTTCAGGTTATGGCCCAACAAGTGAAGGTCATATGCGTTTTGCTCTTGTTGCTCCAATGAAAGACATTGAAGAAGCATGCAACAGAATCGAACGCTGCGCTAAAAAACATAAAAAGTAAATTCACTTTTTTTTAAAAATTTTAGCAGTAGAAATACTGCTATTTTAAACATTTTTTGGTTGCTTTAACCAAGTTTCACGAGCAATCTCAAGTGGAGGATTATGTCCCTCAGGCATTGCAGAGATGTATTTTTTACCTGCTAATCTTTTAACAAGTTCATCTTTAGCATTCACTATTATATTTGGATTATTTAGCAGTTCTAGCGCAGTTCCCGCTGCAACTTTACTAGCAAATATGAGTGATTTATGACCCATGGTTGTCCCACTGCAAGCTACTGCTTGCCAACTATGCCCAGGTGCTCCAAAAACAAAGGCGGATGTACTGAATTCGGCTGTGGGGGTTATCCAACTTACATCACCTGTATCTGTTGAACCTGCGTTTATTTCTCCCTCGTTCCAAGGATCAAGAATATCTGTCATAATGTTTGTGTCCACATATCTCTCCCAATTTGGCATTTTTTGTTTTTTTAATCCTTCAATTTTCTGTTCTTTTGTAAAACTTTTAGCAATCTCTGCAGCAAACTCAAGTTCTTCATTTGATGGTTGAGGAAAACCGATTTGACGCATATTATCCACTACAACACTTGCTAAAATTTTGTTAGGTATTTTATTATATAATCCATCAATGAACTCTATTTTTAGCTGTGTTTCCGTCATTAATGCTGCGCCTTCAGCGATTTTTAAAATTCTATCATAAATTGGTTTCAGTTGCTCCATCTCAGGGGCTCTAACATAATACCAGCTTCTAGCGTAATCTGGAACAACATTTGGTTGCCCACCACCATGCTCAATTACATAATGGATTCTTGCCTTATCGATTACATGTTCACGTAAGAAATTCACTCCAACATTCATCAATTCAATAGCATCTAATGCAGATCTACCACTTTCAGGTCCTCCTGCTGCGTGACTTGATTTTCCATAATAATGAAACTTCACGCCAAATACAGCTGTTGAGCTAGCTAATCCACATGTATTGATTCCACTAGGGTGATGGCCAATACATGCGTCAACATCATTAAAGAGTCCTGCTCGTGCCATGTATGCTTTACCAGCATAATTTTCCTCAGCAGGTGTACCAAATACTTTTATTGTACCAGTATTTTTTGCCTCTTCCATTACTTTTTTTGTAGCTACAGCAGCAGCGTAAGCGGTTGTACCATAAATGTTGTGACCACACCCATGGCCTGGAGCACCCGCAACAAGTGGATCTTTTTTGGGTATTTTTTTATTACTTATTCCCGGCAATGAATCATATTCTGCTAAAAATCCGATTACTGGTCGACCATTTCCATAAGTAGCAATAAAACTGGTTGGCATACCTGCAACTCCAGATTGGATTTTGAAGCCCTCCTTCTCAAGTTCAGCAATGAGTAGTTTAGAACTATTCTCTTCAACTAGCCCCAATTCTGCATAGTCCCAAATTTTATCACTAATGACCATTAGTTTTTCTTTATTATTTTCTATCCAATCCCAAGCATTTTTTTTGTTCAATTTGATCAAAAATGATGTAGCTTAGTGGAATAATATTGTTTTGTGAATTATACATCAGAAAAACGTTAACAAGGGTTTATTAATTAGAATCTGACTGCTTTGGTGATTAAACATGTCATGCAAATCTTGTGGATGCGGATGCAACGCTAATAAAAAGAAAGAAATTAAAAAAGAAAAATAAGAATTTTTATTATTTATTTTTTTAAAAATATTGGTTTCAACCAAACCCTTTTTTCTTGGTTCTGCTTATTCCGATAAGACACATTGGCATTAGATTTACTATCGTTATTATTATTAGCAATTGGTTTAAGCATGGATGTATTTAGTGTATCATGTGTTACAGGGTTTGGCTTAAAAGCGATTAATGATAAGCAAATTTTAAAAATCGCTACAAGCTTTGGGACTTTTCATTTAATTATGCCAATTATTGGATGGATTGCAGGCTCTGCATTTGTAAATTTAATCTCTGGTTACGATCATTGGACCGCTTTCATACTTTTAGCGGTTGTTGGGGGGAAAATGCTTCTTTCTGGAATACGGGGTGGAGATGACTCTGAATCTGTTGCATCAGATATCCTACAGCTTGGAAGCCTCTTAATGTTCAGTTTAGCAGTTAGTATTGATAGTATTGCAGTTGGTTTAAGTTTTAGCTTAGAGAAAGTGCAAGTTTTTTTTCCTGCTATTATAATTGGACTAACCGCCTTCATTTTTACGTTTATTGGCATAAAAGTAGGGTGCGCTACTGGTTCAAAATTTGGTAGATGGGCAGAAATTTTAGGCGGATTAATTCTAATAGGAATAGGATTAAGAGTGTTATTAAGCCATCTTTATGTCTAATACTAATATTTAATTTAACTTTTAATCGTTAATACTCTGCTTATCATTAGTTTTTTTAATGAAATAGACGTTTTTAAATGTTTCAGTATTGTTAGTAACTTTTTAAATAATACTAATTTTATCATTTTCTATTAGTATATTATTTATTCTTGAAGGATACCCTCATTTGAGGTCTTGATTTTGGTAGTTAAGACTAATAAAAACACATTAATGAAACAAGTTTTGATTGGAAAAATTGCGCCTCCCAGTCTATCTTCAAGTGATCCCCGTGGAGGATATGTCACAACTTGGGATGGACGAGTTAAATTGGGTTTGGGACCTGGAGGTGTCAAATATAATGTTAAGGTTGGTGATCCCTGTCTCGATTGGCCTGAGTCTGAATACCTTGAGCCTGGAGTATCTTTGATGGGTGTAGATGAAGGACCAAGCACTAGTCCTATGAGTGCTTCTGGAACAAGCATTGCATTCTTGAAGCTTAGTAATGTTGGGAATTTAGTCACAATTATTAGTGGAGATGCTAAAGGATCAAAAGGCATTATCACTGGAAAAGGTGGCATCGGAGCAACAGGGTCACATCTACAAGCGTGGTTCTCTGCAGAAAACCTTGAAAAAATGAGTACAGGCGATAGGGCAAAAGTAATTAGTGAAGGAGTAGGCTTGACAATTGAAG
>VGJH01000172.1 GCA_016867505.1 Candidatus Bathyarchaeota archaeon | reverse complement strand
TCTTCAAGCTCAATTACTTCCTGAAGGCTTTCAATAGCTCTAAGATTTTCTTCAGACATTTTTATTAGTTTCATTTCGGTCAAATTGCATTAGAAACTTTCATTTTATAAAGAAAACTCAAGTAACATACTCATGATAAACACTCAAACATTATACTTACAAATTGTTAGCCTAAAAATTTATTATTTATTAAATAATTTTATAAAATAAATAAAAATATAAGAAGTTGATAAGTGTCTTCAGAAACTTTAATAATAAAAGGTTTTTAGTAAGTAATAATAAATTCAATACGAACTAGTATGAAGAAGTTACTTTTTGTAATGATTTTCACAATATTTGTTATTGGCTTTGCCACTGATTTAAATTCAGTTAAAGCCTTCAACTGGAATTACTATGATGGTATCTGGGACATAAGAGTCTATGCACCAGATATTATTAAACCGGGAAAAACAGAGAATTTCACTGTTTATGTTATGCTACATCAAAAAAGAAATGATACCCTACACCTAAAATTATATTTGAACACAACAACTCAATTAAATTGGGTTATTTTTGAAGGAGATGTTCTCCCATATTTAGAGCACCCATTAGGCTATTATGTGACATGGATTAGAAATATTACTATCCCATCAAATGCAGTAAATAATGGATACATTTATGCTCGTTTAGAGGCTCTTGATAAATATTTTAATTCAATGATTGTTAGTATTGTTCAAGAACCCCCATATACAACTTTAGAAACTCAAATTACAACACTAACTCAACTAATATCAAATTATACTGCACAGATTAATAGCCTTAACATACAAATAAATACACTTCAAATAACAAAACTTACACTTCAAGAACAGGTTGCTAACTTAACTACTCAGGTATCATCATTAATATCTGAAAAAACATCGCTGCAAAATCAAGTGAATACTCTTCAACAGAATGTGACAAGCCTTGAAGCACAGATTCTTACTTTGAAAACTCAAAGAGATAGTCTGCAGAGTCAAGTCAACTCCTTGACATCCGAGAAAGCTATTTTAACAACCCAAGTCAATACACTGACAACAGAAAAAGCTAACCTCACAGCTCAAGTTGCTTCATTAACGAATGAGTCAGGTATGTACAAGAACTATGCATATGGCCTTGGAGCTCTAGCAATAATTGCTATATTAGTAGCAATTTATTTCATGAGAAAACCTCAAACTCTTTAAAAATTTTTTATAAAAAAATAGAATTCTAGAGGAAGAAAAATTTTCTTAAAACTGTAATGGTTGAATTAGTTTAGAATAATCCTCAATAAACTTGTATCCTTTTTTAGTTGTTACATATTTTCCTTGTTCATTTACTGCTAACATACCTTTCTGAGTTAAATCTTGCAAATACTGTTTAACTATCTCGAAATTTAGGTTAGCACCATACACTATACGTGTTTTACATGCACCACCTTTTGCAGAATCAAGGATGTCTACAATAACATCAAAACTTGTTCTTCTCAACATAAGCACCTCTATATCAATAGTACTCCAATTATTACTACGAATCCAACCACTAGGCAACCAGAGACTACACCAATGAGCCTGCAAACACTCTCAGCATCCATCAATATAACACTCCTAAAGCTTGAATAAACCTGTAAACGCTAACAATTGTAGCAGGCAATAGAAGGTTGCTAATATTGCAAAGCTAGTAATCGTCCATCCAACCGCCATCATTTTCCCATTCATCTCAAATCTTCCTCCATTCTACACCTTTTCAGTTGAATTATTCAGTAACAGACTTCCGATATAATCCTACTCTAGCGATCAAAAGAACAATTATCCAAAAATGGAAAATGAAAAAAGGTTTAACCCAAAAAAGGAAAAAATAAAAACTAAAGTGTAATTGGACAGTAGTAATAGCGACATTTGCATTAACTGGTTTAGAGTTTAAAAAAATAGTTTAAAAGGTAAAAAAAAGTGTCAAGTTCTTAAATATTTATGAAAAACTGGTGTATGTCTTTAAATTGGTGTGTTTCTTTTTCAGTTTTATGTCGCAGATAGATGATTTCAGTAAACCTTCTTCAGTAAAAGTTACTGGGCCACTATCTGAGGGTGAATCCAAAATCTTCCTTTTTACTACTTTTCTTATTTTAGTTGATGCAGTTACTACTTTAACTTTTTATTTGACTAAATCAGGTTTTGAGCTTAATCCAATTTTGGGTAAACTTCTTGAGGTTAATCCTTTTACGGTTTATCCTTTCCTGATTTCTGCTCTGATTCCATTCTTCTTATTCAGGTTCAATCCAGTGAGTCAGAAAGGTGTCGCGGTTTTTCTTATTTTAACACATTTCTTTGCTTCATTAAATAACATTGGATTGATTTTTTATCAGAATGCTTGGATAGTTAATTTCTGGGTTAGAGTTCGTGGAGGATTATATAATATTCAGTTTATTTCATTTATCATTGGTTTAATCTACATTGGAGTTTATACTACTTATATTAGTTTCAAGAATCAGGATTCAATTAAAAAAAGTTTCAGGAGAGTATTTCTGAATTACTCAGTTTATTTAATTGCTTATATGGTCGTGAATGTGATTCCTCTACTTTGGATTCCAGTGATTAGATTGCTTTAATTTAGTTATTCATGCCTTAGGGCTTCTACTGGGCTTAAGTGTGATGCTCTGTATGCTGGATAAAGTCCTGATAATACGCTTGTTAATACAGCGAATCCTATGACTTCTAGTCCAAGTGTTAGAGATGTGACTGCTTGAACTGCAACGAATTGGCTTATTAATTGACTTAAAACGAAACCCAAGGATGTTCCGAGTAATCCACCAAACACCCCTGTGAGAACTGATTCTGTTAAGAAAATCATTAACACGTCTCTGCTTTTTGCTCCTAAGGCTTTGAGTGTGCCAATTTCTTTAGTTCGCTCCATGACACTGATGGTCATTGTATTGATGATTCCAACTCCTGCAACAATCAAACTAATTGCAGCTATACCTCCAAGTACAGCTTGCACTGAGCCAACAACTTGATCCATAATTGCTTTTCCTGATTCATAGGTTACGGTCGTGTATCCTCTTCCTAACTTTGACTTAATTGCTCTTGCAGTTGAATCTACGTTTTCAAGGGTATCTGCTTGAGCCATAATGTAGGTGTACTGATTTCCAGTCTCAAAGAATGTTTGGGCATCCCTGATAGGGATTGCCATCGAGTCATCTAGATTCACTCCAAAACTTGCGCCAGTCTTCTTTAATACTCCAATTACTCTTACTGTTAGAGATTTCATCTGGTCTCCTACTTTTGCTTGAAGAGTTATCCTATCTCCTACTCCTAGTATTGGACTATCCTGATCTCGTGGTTGAGCTATGTTTGCGCCAATAATTACTACCCCACTATCACTGCGAACAAGCGCTCGCCCTTCGGATATCTCTGCATTTTGATTAATTCTTATGAAGTCTTCAGTGATTCCGAATACTTCT
>VGJH01000171.1 GCA_016867505.1 Candidatus Bathyarchaeota archaeon | reverse complement strand
AACAAAAGGCGGATTAATTGATCAAGAACTATGTGAAATAGTTGCAAAAGGTTCCATGGATGCAGTTAAAAAATTAGAAAGCTGGGGAATCCAATTTAAATACGACAAAATCTATCCCTGGAATCTTCAATATGAATCTCCCAAAGGCGAAAAAAAATATAGAATTGTTCCACAATTCCAAAGTGAATGGGATACCCTAAATTATGATGGAAGAGACATTAAAAAAAGATTAACAGAACAATGTGTTAAAAGAAATATTCAAATTTTTAACAGACTAGCTGCAACCAGCCTATTAACTAAGGATAATCGCGTTGTTGGTGCTGCAGGCATAGACATGAGAACTGGTGAATTTTATGTATTCAAAGCAAAAGTCGTAGTCTTAGCAACTGGAATGGATCAGAGTCGTCTCTTCATGGCACCAAGTGGAAACTGGTTCAATCAGCAGAGCCCTCCAACAGTCACTGGCGACGGAGAAGCCATGGCACTAAGAGCTGGTGCAGAAGTATTCATTCTTCAAGCAGGAAAAACAAGCAATGCTGGATTCCAATATTTCAAAAACCTATACCGAAGCAGTGGCATAGCCACAACATGTTACCCTGCTGGAAAATATGTTAACAGCGAAGGTGAGGTAATGATAAAGCACCCCGCAGTTCGAGAACCTTTAAGGAAAAAGAGAGAAAACGTCGAGAAAAGTATCAGTGAAGGTAAGACTCCCTTCTACTTAGATTTCACTGATGCCACTGAAGAGGAGATTGCTTACGCAGAATGGAGCTATGGTAACGAAGGATTATGCTGGGTCATATTAGAAATAATGAAAGATCTTGGGCTCGACTTTAGGAAAGATGCCTTTGAACTTGCACTTGAACCAACTGGAAGACTAACAGATGGATTCCTAGCTTTATGGGTTGACACTGATTTAAGCACTAATTTACCGGGATTATACGCATGCAGTCCTGTTCAATTTGCTGGTGAAGTTGCTGCACCAACAGCAGTGGTATTAGGCTGGAGATCAGGAGAAAAAGCAGCAAAATATGCTCAAAAAACAACTGACCCATTATTAGATGATAAACAAATCATAAATGAGTTAGAGAGAACCACCTCACCACTCAAAAATGACGATGGTTTCACTTGGCAAGAGGCAAACCTAGAACTCAATAATATCATGGATAAATACAAAAGGTACATAGCCGGTTTTAATTCACCTGGCATAAAAGACGAAATTAGTGTAAATGGAATAAACACATGCCTAGATCAATTAAGTCAGCTAAAATCAGCGAAACTTAAAGCAAAAAACCCACATGAACTGGTAAGATGCAATGAAGTAATGAATCTCATCGACGTTGCCACCATTATGGTTAGAGCCTCAATAGAACCAGAACAATATGAGAACGATGTTTGGTTCATTGGAAAAATGGATAAAAAACAACCCAAGTTCAAGAAAATTCCAATAAAAATCAAATACCCATCAAAGGAGGCTAAATAATGCCACCAACATTTAATGATAATTGTATAACATGCTTCAAGTGTGTTGAGATTTGCCCCACTGATATACTCCAAAAAGGTGAAAAAAAACCCGTGGTAGCATACCCTGAAGAATGTTGGCATTGTGGAGCATGCATGATGGATTGCCCAACAAAAGCAATAAGAATAAACCTCCCCTTATGGTTGAGACCCTTAACAAAAAGAGTTAAAAAATAACTTATTGTTGTTTTCACTTAATACTCTCCATAAAAACAAATATTCTCTAAGACTCTTTTTTCTATATTCCATATTAAGGTGTTAAAGTTATGAAACCAGTTATTGATGATTTTTTAAATCTAAAATGGCCCGTAGATGCTAAAATTTCACCTGATGGTAAGAAAGTCGCTTACACACTTCGTACGACAAATTGGAAGGATAATAGGTATGAAAATTTATGTTTTATCTTCAATATTGACACAAAAGTTACCACTCAATTAACCAAGTCAGGCAGCGTAACAATGATGCGTTGGCAAAATAATAATGACTTGGCATTATTAAAAAATAATTTTGGCACAGAAAAACCTCAACTTTGGTTTTATCCAGAGCTTATTGGAGATGGTATACAATTAACAGAACATCCAAGCGGTGTAGAGACATTCGAATTTTATTGTGATGGCATAATTTACCTTGCTGACGATGCTGAACGAAAAGACAAGAAAACACGTAAAGAAAAGTATGGTAATTTCACCCATTTTGAACAAGATGAAAGCGCATCTACATTATATTACACAAGCGTAAAGGATATGATTGAATACAAAGAAAACCAAAAAATAGGTGAAAAACCAATCGCACCAATCATTGAATTAAGTAAGCTACTTCCTAACCACCCAAAAATCACAGGAATATACCCCTCAACAATAAAAGAAATTATTTATCTAAACTGTCGTGCAAAAGATTACTTAATTTACTCTAAAGAAACAAGTAACTTTTACATCAAATTTAAACCAGATAAAATACTTAAAGAATTTTTGAATAAGGGTGGAGGAGACAAAGCTTATGAAGACTCATCTTTCCTTGGTGAAGCCATTGAAATACCACTACCAAAAGTATCTCATATAGCAGCTGTGTCACCTGATGGCTCAAAGTTAATTATCAATCATAAAGAAGAAGAAAAAAGTTACATACAATCAGATTTATGGTTATTAGACATTTCTAAAGAAAATGCTCGGAAATATTTTAAGAAGATAAATTTAATTAAATTATCAGTAAACCTCGATCAATCAATATCGAATATAAAATGGGTAAATGATGGAATTTATGTTAGTTATTCTGAGAGTACAAAAACACGAATATCTAAACTATCTGAAAAAGGTGAACTTGAAACAATCCCTCTTGACGAATTCTTCCCAATAGCTGGTTTTGATGCATCAAATGAAGGTTCACTTTTATTTATTGGAGCTAACTCCAAGTCTTACCCCGAGTTAATTCTCAAAAAACTTGAATCTTCTCAGACAATGGTGACTGCATTAACAAATTTTGGTAACCAGATTTCAACATGGGATCTGGGTAAAGTCAAAAAAATTAATTGGTTAAGCAAAGATGGAACAATAATTGAGGGAGTAATTCGGAAACCAGTAAATTTTGATCCAACAAAAAAGTATGCTTTGGCTTTCATTGTGCATGGTGGACCACAAGCAGTTAGTCATGAGACATTACTTGAGGTTAGGGATTTCACACATTATCCAAGCCCGATATTTGCTGAGAAAGAAATTATAACTGTGAAGCCAAATTATCGGGGTTCTACTGGGCGTGGTAAAAACTTTCTAGCTTTAAATAAGGAGAATCTTGGAGTAGGCGATTTATGGGATATTGAAAGTTGCATAGATTATCTAGTTGCTGAAGGCTTTGCCGACAATAAACGAGTTGGTTGTATGGGTTGGAGCCAGGGAGGTTACATTTCTGCTATGGCAAGTACGAGTTCGCATAGGTTTAAAGCTGTT
>VGJH01000170.1 GCA_016867505.1 Candidatus Bathyarchaeota archaeon | reverse complement strand
CTCAATTTTAAAGACTACTGGTCTTAATCCATCAGTGCAGCAGTTCACGGAAACACCTGGCTCTTTGAACCACGAGAAATTGCCATTAAACCGTAATGTCTGAACATCTTTTGTTATATCATCCCATGCCCAGCCACAAAATCCTTCAGGCATTCGTCCATTTTCTTCAACAATAAATTCTTGCCCATCCTTGTAGACTCCGCATTCACCCATTTCACCAGCATTAATTGGTGATTTAGCAAATACCTCGTTTGGTTTAAATCTCCTAAGCACGGTTATTTTCAACTTACTAGCTTTTTCGACCATTTAATCACTCATTGTACTAATCTTTTCAACTATATCAATTTTTGATATCGAAAAAAGATTCATACACTAATTTTTGTGTACTTGCCTAGAATAGTTCTTAACCTAATGAAACCTAATTTAAGGAAAAGAGGAATTGTGTTGAATAAATACGTTAATCTATTACTCGATGAGTTATCTGGTAAAATTGCTAAAGATTATACACTAGAAATTGCCACATATCATAGGGTTCAGGCTAGTCCAGGTTTTCATGAGGCTGCATTGTATGTTCAAGAGCAGCTAAAAAAAATTGGTCTATCCAAAGTAGTAATTGAGCAATTTCCGGCCGATGGCAAAACAAAGTATTGGACACATGATGCCATAATTTCATGGAAGGTAACTCATGCGGAGATTAGGATGGTTGAACCTGAGAACCTTATTCTAGGTCGTTTCAATGAGCTTCCAATGAGTTTAGCAACTCATTCAAACAGCGCTGATGTTACAGCTGAGGTAATTGATATCGGTGATGGAAGCAAGGATGATGATTATTTAGGTAAAAATGTTGTAGGAAAGATTGCTTTAGTCTCTGGTGGTGCAAGAAGCGCACATATTAAAGCAGTTGAGCATGGGGCACTCGGTACAATTCATCACCCACCATGGAATAGGGCAGCTGAGTATCCAGATTTGGTACAGTATAACGGAATTTGGCCAGATCAGAAAGTTAGAGACAAAGTTACTTTTGGGTTTTCAATTAGTGACCGTCAATATCAAAGAATAAAGAAACACCTTGATTCAGGTAAAGTTGTGAAAGTATACTGTAACACAGATTCTAAATTATATGATGGGTATCTAGATGTTGTAAATGCAGAATTTACTGGAACAGAGAAACCTGAGGAAGAAATAATTTTACAAGGCCACTTATGTCATCCTAAAACTTCGACAAACGACAATGCTTCAGGAAGTGGCGTGTTAATTGAGATTGCACGGGCAATTAAAACACTAGTAGATTCAGGTAAGATTCCTGCACCAAAGAGAACCATCCGTTTCCTTTGGATCCCAGAGTTCAATGGAACATATGCATGGATGCATGGACACCAGAATAATCTAAACAACATTATAGCAACAATCAACCTTGACATGGTTGGAGAACACCCAGTAACAGTTGGTGGTCCCTTAAACCTCACATGCGCTCCAGACTCTACACCATCATACTTGAACTCACTCCTCATAGAGATGCTAAAAGATGTAGCTGATGAGCCAAGAGGAATTTCACTCGAAGGCTGGCCATATGGCCTAAATTATAGAGTCCTAGGTTACTCAGGTGGTTCCGACCACGTCTGTTTCGCAGATCAAGCTTATGGAATACCCAGCGTAATGTTTGGTAACACCGACCAATTCCACCATACCTCCTTCGATGACGCATCACGAGTTGACTCAACTAAGCTCAAAAGAGTTGGAGTAGTAACAGGCGGTGCAGCCTTAGAAATTGCTAATGCCAATGAAAGTTCAGCCATCGAATTAGCTGCCCGTACTTACTCATATTCCCATAAAAGGATCACAGAAACCACCTCAAAATTGATTGCAGAGATCGTTAACATTGACCCAAAAAGCGAAGATTATGCTACAAGACTTGGCATAAGATACATTCGGGGATTAGCAATGTTGGATACAGCATGTAAAAGAGAGAAAAAAGCAGTAAGTGTAGCACAAAGACTTTGTGATTCAGCATCATCATATATTGATGCACTGCTTAACCAAATTAATGACTTAACTTCTGCACAAAAAACAATATTACAAACAATAAGTGAAGGTGTGGCATCAAAAGCAGGTGTTACAATCCCAGAAAAAGAAACTGATATGATAGTTAATACAATGAAACTCATCCCCAAAAAAACCTATGAAGGCCCAACAAGAGGCATAAGAGCAGATGAAATCCTTGACGAAGAGGATAAGAAATGGTTTAACGCAAACTCTATGGGAACTCCATTAGGTAGAACTACACTAGAATTAATGAACTTTGTAGATGGTAAAAACTCGGTCTACGACATATCAATAGCTATTAGTTTAGAGCATCATTACATTGAGCCCTTAGAAGTGAAGAGATACCTAGACATTCATAATAAAGCAGGTAAAATTATTTACATCTAATCTTTTAAAAAAATCTGCTATTATCATTAATTATTTTATTAACAATTATTTCAAATATTATTATAACATTTTTTTAATTGCATGACAAAAACTGAGGAGATGGCAGAGCAATTTAGAGAATCGATTTTAAACAAACTGGGAATAAAGGTAACTGAGACAATATTTGGTAATGAAACTATCCCCAAAGACCCAGTGAAACGGGCATAGTGGGTTAAGGAAACTATTAGTAACTTAGATAAATTGACTGATAACGAATTTGTATACGAAATTATGTGGGATAATGGAATAAACTGTGCTAATCATAATGTTGGTATAGTTAATAATGCAATAAAGAGAAGAGCTAAGTTTTCTACTTTAGAAACCTTTATTGAATCAGAAATTAAAAAACCAGCGAAAGGAACAAGCTTGAACGTGACGGAGATTCATTGATTTTAAGCTATTTGCCAAAAAACTTTTCACATCCAATACGATGCTTCTGTGCTTTAGTAAATAGTCTGCCAATCGAAGAGAATATATCCGAAACTTATTGTAAATGCAGTGTAGGTTTTGTTGAAACGTAGTGGAGTAAAGTTATTGGTAAACCGGTTAATGTTCATTTATTAGAATCAGCATTAACGGGTTCAGATAAATGTAGATTTAGAATAACATGGTAATTTTTTGCGTAAATAATCCTTAATCATTTATAATCTCATTACCAAGTATTGTTTATGTCAAGAACTGATTTATTTAATTCAGCAAGGGTTGAGGATTGGATCAAATCTAGTCATACCAAATGGACAAGGTATCCTAAGGATGTTATTCCTCTCTGGATTGCTTCACCAGATTTTCCTATAGCACCAGAGATAAAGAAAGCGCTGATTAATGCAGTAAAAAATGATGACGTAAGCTATACTTCAGATGCATCAACAAAACAGGTAATGGTTGAAAAAATTCAGAGATTTAATAAAATTCCGATAAAGTCCGAAGATGTAATGATCATTCAAGGCGTTGATCCAGCGTTATGGCTTGCAGCTCATGCAACTTGTAAACAAGGAGA
>VGJH01000169.1 GCA_016867505.1 Candidatus Bathyarchaeota archaeon | reverse complement strand
TGCTCAGGACCAACCTCCCACCGGGGTACATCATCAGGTTTAACTGAGACTCCTAAAGGAAACCATGAATAATACTCGGTTGCAAAGCCACTGTGATTATCACTTGTATTTGCAGCATTTTTGAAACTGATGTCAGGGTGACTGAATCCAGGCATCCCTACCCTCATTTTATCCCAAACTTTTTTAGTGTAACTAAAGGTATCAGGACCATGTGTTTTTCGCTTAACGCTAAAAGCCGTATTGCTTGGATCAAACCGTTTAATATTATCATCTATCTGGTAATATTCTTCAAAGGGGATTCTCTTTGGCAAAACTGTTCAACTACTCATTCATAAAACGATCTTGATTTAAAAATATTCTTAAAAATTTCAATTATTCACATAATAACTATAAAACTACTTTATATTCACATTTTAATATGTTACTTCATGGTTACTGAACATACTTTAGAAGAGACACTTGACCCCAAAGATTGGGAAGAACTAAAAAAAATTGGTCATCAAATGGTCGACGATATGATTGATCGCATTGCTACTGTTAGGCAGAGGCCTCCAATGAAGTTTGCTGATGAAAAACTTGTTTTAGAATTCATGAAGCCTTTACCTTTAGAACCTCAAGAATTGGAGGAGGTATACGATGAATTCAAAGAAAATATGATGAACCAACATATGGGGCTTAACACTCATCCAAGGTTTTGGGGTTGGGTTGTTGGTGCTGGAACAGCTCAAGGCGCACTCGCTGAAATGTTGGCTACTGGTATCAACTTCAACATGCCCGGTGGGCCATTCATTCCTGTACTCATGGAGAGTCAGGTTTTAGAATGGTTTAAAAACATATTCCGTTTCCCAAAGGAAGCTAGTGGATTGCTCGTTGGGGGCGGTTCTGAAGCGAATCTTCTGGGTATTGCTGTTGCTCGAAATGCTAAAGCTGGTTTTGATGTTAGGAAGCTGGGTCAAGTTGCTGCTGTGAAGAAAATGATAATTTATGCTTCTACTGAGACTCATGTGTGCATCGACAAGGCAGTTCAGCTGCTTGGCTTAGGTATGGATAACTTTAAAAAAATCCCTGTAGACGAGAATTATCAAATTAGAACTGATCACTTATCTGAAGAAATAAGAAAGGACAAAAATAATGGTTTAGCTCCTTTTTGTATCGTTGGGAACGCAGGAACAACAAACACAGGCTCTTTTGATGATCTCAATAAACTTGCAGAAATTTGTGCAGATGAAGGTCTTTGGCTTCACGTTGATGGGGCTTTAGGAGCATGGGCTACAATCAATGATTCTACAAAAGCCTTGGTAAACGGCATGGAGAAAGCTGACTCGCTAGCTTTTGACTTACATAAATCAATGAATATGCCTTACGATGTTGCATGCATTCTTATCCGTAATGAGGAAGCTCATTACAAAACTTTTGCTGAACATCCAGATTATTTTGGTGGTTCAAGAACCATGAAGCTACGTACTGATTATGGTCTTCAAGTTAGTAGATATTTCAGAAGTTTGAAAGTGTGGATGGGATTAAAAGAGCATGGATTAAACAAGTTTGGTAGATTAATTAAGCAAAATTTCGAGCAAGCACAATACTTAGCTAAAAGAATCGAATCATCTAAAAACCTTGAGCTTATGGCACCTACTGCATTCAATGTTGTTTGTTTTAGATACAAACCACATGGTTTCGATGATGATGCATTGAATGAAATAAATAATAAAATCAATAATATGTTAACAAGAATGGGTGTAGCTGTTCTCTCAACTACAAAACTAAACAGTAAAACTGCCTTAAGAGCCTGTATAGTTAATCATAGAAGCAACCAAGAAGACTTTGATCTATTATTATCCAAAATTAGTGAAATTGGAGAAACTGTAAAGTAAATTCATTTATTTCATTTTCGAGTATTTTTATTAATTAAATTATATAGTATAGGTAAAAGTATTCCGCCAATAATGCCTGCATAAAACCCTGAGTCAAACCACCAATCACGAGCTCCTGACATTGATAATAGTAGCTCGAATGATGCTCCACCAACTACAGTTATTGCTAATATTCCTAGTGAAGAGTATTACCCTAGTTTAACACTGTTCTTTGGGAAACTGGATTTAATAAAACCTAATTCTTTCAACGAGACAAAAACATTAAGCAGGAAAAATAGTGTAGCTAGGATGAAAAGTGGTGCATAAATCTTCAAGTCAGGGTTATAGAAAGAGGTTTCTAAACTTACAGAATAAGCATAATAGCTTAAGTAACCACCGAAATCAGTGGTAGCGAAAAGTATTGCTCCAATTACACTTAGAGTGAGGATAATGATATAGTATGATTTTGAACCTGATATTGACACAGTCTCACCTTTAGCTTAGAGAGACTAATTGGTGATTGTATAAACTTTTTTATGTTATCAGGTTTAAAAAAAATGATTTTAATAGGAGTTAGTTTAGTGTTTTCATTATATCATTTTGTTCAGAAACTTAATTGATAGCCTTCTTTCTGTAACTATGCCTACTAAATTCTTATCTGATGTTACAGCTAGTCTTCTGATATTATATCTTCTCATAAGCTCAATTGCTTCCTTTATTGGTCGTTTCATCTCAATTGTGACAATTGGTTTAGACATCACTTCTTTTGCTGTCGTTGTGTAAACATTCTTGTTCTGCATAATTACTCTTTCAAGCACATCCTTCTCAGTGATTATGCCAACTGGTTTTTCCTTTTCAACGACAATTACAGCGCCGATGTCTTTTAGAACCATGTTTCCTAAGATACTGGTTATTGCTTCAGAGGGGGTTGCAGTGACGGGTGCTCTCATACATTCACTGATAGGTGAGTAAAGTTCCTTAACAATTTCTTCAAAGGACAAAACCTCAACCTCAAGAAAAAATTTGTTGAATAATATTATTAATACTTGTGTTACTTAAACACCTGATTCATCAGATTTATTGCATTTTTCCCCACAATTTTATTAATCTCATCATCAGAGTAACCGTTTTTAACTAAACAACGGATTATGTTAGGCCATTCTTCCAAACTCTCAATTCCCTCCATATATTCTGCTGCTACTTTCATTCCCATGCGTTCAATGTAGTGACGATGGATAGGTAGCGCTGCATGATCTCCCCAAACAATATCTGTACCAATCGCAACATGATCGATTCCCACTAATTCTATAATATAGTCGATATGTTTTATCATATCTTCAATGCCTTGACGCTTCTCCTGTGATAGGTAGTTTGGGATTCCACAGACGCCAATCACTCCACTTTTTTCAGCTAGAGAATGTATCACTTCATCGCTTTTCAGCCTAACATTTTTGGGGATAAGAGCACGTGCTCCAGCATGACTAATAAGAATTGGAGTTTTTGAAGCTTGAATCGCATCAAGCGTACTCTGTTCTCCCCAGTGAGAGGTGTCAATAATGATGCCAACCTGATTCAATCGCTCAATGACTGCTAATCCATAATTACTTAAGCCACTATTGGTACGCTCAAGGC
>VGJH01000168.1 GCA_016867505.1 Candidatus Bathyarchaeota archaeon | reverse complement strand
TTCCACTGAGTCCAACTTGATGCCTATATGTAATCCACCCTTCATCAACAGTAGGCCTACTTGCTCCAACAGCTCCACCTAATTCTTTTGCTAGATCTTCAATGAGTTTAAAACCATTGGGATCACCTAATCCTTTCCCACCTGAAACAATGATATCCGCGTCTGAGATGCTAATCTGTTCTTTTGCAGCTACAAATCCAAGGGTTTTTACTCGATCTTGAAGTTTTTTAGGGACTCTTCTATTTATCACTACGCCATTTCTTTTTTCGTCAATACCCGCTTCATTCATGACCTTATAACGAACAGTTGCCATCTGTGGGCGCCCATTTGGTGTAATGATTGTAGCCATAATATTTCCACCATACGCTGGCCGCGTCTGTTGTAATAATTTTGTTTGGGGGTCAATCTCAAGGCCGGTACAATCAGCGGTTAATCCTGTCTTTAATCGAGCCGCAACTCTTGGTCCTAAAGCTCTGCCTAAGGCTGTTGCGCCGATTAGAAAAATGCTTGGTCTGCATTCGTTGACACATTCATCAAGTATTTGAGTATAAGGATCATCGCGGAAAGTAGCTACAATTGGATCTTCATATACGTAGACCACATCAGCTCCTCTAGCAATAAGTTGGTCTGTTTGTTTAGTAATATTATTTCCAATGATAACTGCGTAAAGTTCTTCACCAAGTTGAGTGGCAAGTTCTCTCCCTTTACCTAATAATTCGTATACTACAGGGTGGATCTCACCTTCACGTTGCTCAACATAAACTAGTACTCCTTTATAGTCTGCAATATTTTTTACATAACTTTTAGTCATTTCAATTGCATCTACTGGGCAAGCATCAGCACATGATCCACATACACGGCAGTCATCAGCAACAACAGCAAGCCCGTCAACAACTGCAATTGACCCGAAAGGACAAGCTTGTGTACAGAGCCCACACCCGACACAACTATCAGTAATTCTAACTGGTTTCTCAGTCAACATTAAATCACCTTAACCTCTTTTAATTTGTAAAAAATAGCATCAGCAAGTTCGTTGGGATTGCCCTGAATTATTTCACCATCAAAATTTATTTGAGGCGTAAAAATTTTAATGACTCTTGTAAAGCTACCTTCTAATCCGATTGTCTTTACATCGAGATCTAATTCTTTATTAGTTAATTGATTTATGACTGCTTTTTTTGCTGCGATTCTACCTCTTAAAGTTGCTAATCTTGGGTGTGCAATATCTTTAGAGACTGTAATAACTAATGGTAATTTTGTTTCAAGTAATTCAATTCCTTCATCTAGGCTTCTTTTTAGAGTAATGATTCCATCCTTAATCGATATTATTTCATTAACATAGCAGATACAGGGAACATCAAGAACCTCAGCCATTTCAGGGCCTGTCTGTCCTGTATCTCCATCAGTTGTTTTTAAACCACAGATAATTATATCAAATTCCCCAATTTTTTGTACACATTTAGCTAATGTATAACCTGTAGCCCATGTGTCGGCTCCAGCAAATACATGATCTGTTGCTAGGTATGCTTCGTCAGCACCTAATGCAATAGCGTCACGTAAAGCTTGCTCAGCATTAGGTGGTCCCATACTGAGAACCTTTACTAAACCTCCAGATTTTTCTTTTATGCGAAGACCTGTTTCAATTGCGTATTCATCAAAAGGATTTATTATTGCAGCTATTCCTTCACGTTTAAGACGACCTGTCTCTTTATCAAACTCTACCTCTGTGGTCTCTAGGACCTGTTTTATACATACTATTATGTTTAATCCAGTACTCAATGAAATCCCCGACTGTTGTATGAAGCCTAATTGCTCTCATATAAAAAAGTAGACTATATTTAATTGGTAAAAACTAAATTTAATAATATATTGAGTTAATATTTTTCCTATAAACCAACCAAAATTATTGCATAAATACAGCAATAATTGCGATTATGAGTTGAACATATTTAAATATTTAAAATAGTAGAGAATTATCTGTTATGCCTGTCCATCCGATTGAATTTAGATATCGATATCCTGAGATGTACTCCATTTTTACAGAAGAAAGTAAACTTCAAAATTGGCTTGATGTTGAAGCTGCCCTAGCATATGCTCATTCAACTTTGGGTACTTTCCCTAAATCTATTGCAGATGAGATCCAAAAAAAAGCAAAAATTAACTATGTTAAAGTCGAAAGAGTCAAAGAGATTGAAGAAGAAACCAAACATGACCTTTTAGCTATGGTTTATGCATTACAAGAGGTTTGTGAAAAAGATGCTGGTGGTTATATTCACCTAGGAGCTACAAGTTACGATATTGAAGACACGGCACTTGCACTTCAAATTAGAAAAGCAATAAATCTTATCGAGACTGATCTTAAAAATCTTTTAAAAGAATTAATCATTAAGGCGGAAGCTCATCGTACGACGGTCTGTATTGGTCGAACACATGGGCAACATGCTTTGCCAATGACTTATGGTATGAAATTTGCATTATGGGCTTCAGAGATTAGTAGACACCTTGATAGATTAGATGAGATAAGGAAACGAATCCTTGTAGGCAAAATGAGTGGTGCAATAGGTACAATGGCAAGTTTTGGTTCTAAAGGATTCGAAATACAAAGGTTAACTATGGATAAGTTAGGCTTGGAACCTGCATTAATTAGTAATCAAATTATTCAGAGAGATAGACATGCAGAGTTACAGTGCTTACTTGCCATAATTGCAGGTTCTTTAGATAAACTTAGTAGAGAACTTCGTAATTTACAGAGAACTGAAATAGCAGAAGTGTCTGAACCTGTTCGTAGTCCCAGTTCTACAATGCCACAGAAACTTAATCCAAGCAACACTGAACGTATTTGCGGATTAGCCAGAATAATTCGTGGAAGCGTAAATGCAAGCCTTGAAAGTATAGCCTTAGAACATGAGCGTGATATTAGTAATAGTAGCCTCGAAAGAATCAACATTCCTGAAGGATTCATATTAACTGACTATATTTTAAGACAATTAACTAACATAATCAAAGGATTAACATTTGATAATGAAAATATTAGTAAAAACCTTGAGATGACTTTAGGTCTTATTTTAACTGAAAGAATAATGATTGAGCTCACAAATAAGGGGATTGGACGACAAGAAGCACATGAATTAATGAGAAGATTAGCTTTAAAAAGCTGGAAAGAGAAACGACCATTAAAGGAAATAATGCAACAGGACGAAGAAGCATCAAAAATTATTACGACTCAAGAACTAGAAAAATGGTTAAATCCAAATACCTACATCGGAACATCAGTTGAACAAGTGGATAATGTAGTATCCTATCTAAAAAAGAGGTTCTAACCAATTTTGTTAATAGTAGAAAAATTACTCCTCGAGAAATCGATCTCTTATCGGTTAATAGAATTAAGTGATAGAGCATATACCGTTAAAGATGTAGTAAAATTTTCTAAAGGAGATATTACTTTACATGAGATCTGTAAAACAATTATTGCTAAAAGTGATGATA
>VGJH01000167.1 GCA_016867505.1 Candidatus Bathyarchaeota archaeon | reverse complement strand
CATGCTGAATGCTCGCATTATATTGTTTATGCTGACTCCATTTTTGTACAGTGTTTTAGCTGCTTCTGCTGCTTTTAAATCGGAGTCATAATGGGCTTTTTCCATATGCTGCTCCCATTTAATGTAGCCAATCTCTATTTTGCTTAGAGGAGCTGTTGGGCCTATTGGTTGAATATCATTATCAATATACATTCTTTTAATTGGTGGTTTAATTAATTTTAATTCGGTTTCAACGTAATGTTCTGCTAGACTTAACTCTCTTGTAGCATCCAAAATTTTTTCAGCTTTATCTAAACGATTCACATTAACCGCTGTCATACCCCTTACTAGTTGACTCCTGAAATCGATAATTTCATCCATGCTTCTACCAAACCATCGTTCAGTATCATCTAGTAAGCTAGTATCTCCAAAACTTGCAGGAGCCATTGGACCAATCTGGACATAAGGGTATCCAAACCTTCCAACAAATACACTTGGTGGAGATGATCCACTGATATTTAGTCCTTTTATGCTTCTCCACATTTTTGTATGACTAATTGCTTGTTGGACAATTGGGCATCGAGTCATTCCGCAGAGCATTTTTGAGCCTTTACAAACTGAACAGAGGTTATCTCGTGCCTGTAATTTCAATGTCTCAGTGGTATAATCTAAGTCGATACCTATCTCTGGGTCTGCAGTAATAAGTTGTCTTACCCATGTGTTTTGAGGTTTGAAACTTTTAGCGATCCGCTTACCCAAATCTAGAGTTGCTTTAATACTACTTCTTTAAAGCAGTTTCTAGTCATTAGGGATGAAATTGTATGAAAGTAGTGAAAGTGGAATTTCCTTATATTGCCTCTAGACATATATTGATCAACCAATACCACTAGGAGGCATGGATGATAGACTAAACTGGGTGTCTCTGATTAAGAAGATGCCTAGTTTAATTGCTGGATTATTCTTATGCGCTGTTGCAGTTGTCTCTAACTTGAATTCGGGTTTAGGGATGCATCCTTGGGGAGTATTCCATTTAGGAATTGCCATTAAAACAGGATTATCATTTGGGACAGTAACACAACTAGTTGGTTTCGTAGTTATTCTCATTGGTTGGTCTCTAGGTTTTGCTCCAGGTGTAGGGACAGTTCTAAACATGATTTTGGTCGGATGGTTCATGGATATAATAATACAATACCATCTACTACCTACCCCAAGTGATTTTATTGGTAGTATAGCTATGGTTGTTTTCAGTGTTATTATAACTGGCTTAGCAACATGGCTATACCTAAGAGTACAATTAGGTGCAGGCCCTCGAGATGGTTTAATGGTTGGATTCGTACGTAAAATGAATAAACCGGTATGGTTAGTAAGGGGTATAACTGAGGTTACAGTTTTACTTGTGGGTTGGAGTCTCGGAGGAGCTGTAGGAATAGGCACTGTTATTGTAGCCTTAAGTGTTGGATATAGCATCCAATTATTTTTTAAAATCGGTAAATTTGATGGAAAATCAAAACAAAAAAACTTGTATGAACAATATAAAGAATTATTCCTTGAAAACAAATAGAAGCTAACTAATATTCTTTAAACACTTATGCTCAACCATTATGCAACTATCCATTACTACATTTAAACCTGATTTAACAGCTTCATCTGCTGCATCCTGATTACTTATTCCTATTTGCATCCAGATTGTTTTTATAGCTCCAATTTTTTTCTTAATTTTTAACGCATCCATAACAATTTTCATAACATCGCTAGATGGCCTAAAGATATTTATAATGTCAATTTTTTTCTGAAGGTTTTCAGGTATATCTAAAAGGTTTGTATAACAATTCTCACCTAAAATTTCTGAAGAGTTTGGATTAACAGGAATAATACTGTATCCGTTTTCCTTCATATATTTTGAAACAATATGACTATCTTTTGTTGGGTCTCGAGAAATTCCAACAACTGCAATATACTTACTTTCATCCAGTATTTCTTGAATAGACATTCAATTAACATCTACATTCCAATTATATAGAAATGTAGAAAAACATCGGTAAACTAGGCATAATTATGGGAAAAAACAGAACCATAATTTTAACAGTAATCTCATCAATTTTAGGTTTAGTAGCAATTTTATGGGGATCAACATACAGTGTACCTGACCTTGAAGAGGTAAAGTATGGGTTTCCATTAATTTGAGGTAGACATTTATTAAATACAATTGTTGGACCAGTTGACAAATGGTACATTGATTATAATTCAATGATAATTGATTTAGTGTTTTGGTTCGGAGTAATTATTTTAACTCTAAGCATTTCTTTGTATAAGGAATAATTCTTCGAAGACCTTATCCTTTCTTTATCTAATATATGATTATCAGTGATTACATTGAATGCTGCTAAGACTCTTCTTGAGATGTTTAAAGGATATAATGTGGAGTATATTTTTGGTCTTCCAGGTGAAACTACATTACCATTATACAAAGAATGGGTTTCTACACCAGAGATTAAACATGTTATGATGAGAGATGAGAGGAGTGCTGCTTTTGCAGCTGATGCTTATTCTAGATTTGCATTTACCCCAGGGATTTGTGAAAGCCCAAGTGTTGGATCAACACACATCATTCCAGGAATAGCAGAAGCATTCAAAGCGGGTATACCTATGATTGCACTTACAAGTGATATCCCACTTCACTTTGAAAAAAGAAACATGTTAACAGGAATAAATCAGACTTCATTATTAGAAAGCATAACTAAAGAAAGTATTACCATAACAGATGCAAAAGAAATTCCTAATATTATTCGAAGGAGTTTCCGCATATGTACCACTGGCAAACCAGGTCCTGTCCATATTCGATTTCCCAGTGATAAACAGAAGGAAGAAATAATCGATCCAGACTTAAATATTCAGAAAGATTTTCGTAAATACCCGGGACATAGATCTGTTGCTGAATTAACTAAAATAAGTGAAGCGTTGAAGATCTTGGGTTCAGCTGAACGACCAGTCTTGATCTGTGGACAAGGCGTCTTAATGAGCCAAGCTTGGGATGAAGTCATATCTTTTGCTGAACTGTTTGGTCTTCCAGTGGGTACAACTATTAATGGTAAAGGATCATTCCCAGAAACTCATCCTTTAAGCATTGGAGTAGTTGGGGCAAGAGGTGGCACATCATTTAGTAACAAATTAGTGAATGAAGCAGATGTTTTATTGTACATAGGCTGCAGCACAGATTCTGCTGGAACAGACTCATGGAAAATACCTCCACCAGATACTAAAGCGAGAATAATCCATTTAGATATTAGCGAAGCAGAAGTTGGAAATAATTATCAGACAGAAGTATTTTTAATTGGTGACGCGAAAGCCACTTTAAGAGTTATCAAAGAAGTTGCTGAGAAACAAGAAAAGAAAAGGCGTAGCTTAACAAGAATAAAACTTATACAAAAAGAAGCAACCGAATACTATGAATATGTTAATTCATTTAATTCATCAAATGATTTACCCATACACCCTGTTAAACTGGTAAACGAATTAAGTG